>CAZXJW010000077.1:6006-11969 GCA_964641005.1 uncultured Rhodocyclaceae bacterium | reverse complement strand
CGGGCCTGCTCGGCCATGTCCACGGTGTCGTCGAACACCACGATGCCGCCGTGGCCCACCATGCCGCGATGCCCGGCCAGCGCCTCGTAGTCCAGTGGAAGGTCGAGAAGGCTGGCATCGAAGTAGGCGCCCAGCGGGCCGCCCACCTGCACGGCACGCACCGGACGGCCGCTGCGGGTGCCGCCACCGTAGTCGTGGATGAGTTCGCGCAGCGTCACGCCGAAGGCCTTTTCCACCAGCCCCGCCTGTTTCACGTTGCCGGCGAGCTGGATGGGCAGCGTGCCGCGCGAGCGCCCCATGCCGAAGTCGGCGTAGTGCTTCGCGCCCTTGTCGAGGATGACCGGCACGGAGGCGAGCGAGACCACGTTGTTCACCAGCGTGGGCATGCCGAACAGGCCCTTCAGCGCCGGCAGCGGCGGCTTGAAGCGGATCATGCCGCGCCTGCCCTCGATGGACTCGAGCATGGCGGTTTCCTCGCCGCAGATGTAGGCCCCCGCCCCCACCCGCACCTCGGCATCGAAGGAAAACCCCGAGCCGCGGATGTCGCGCCCGTACCAGCCGGCCTCGCGCAGCACCTTCAGCGCTGCGTTCAGGGTGGCGATGGCGTGGGGGTACTCGGAGCGCACGTACACGTAGCCCTGGCTCGCGCCCGTGGCCCAGCCGGCGATGGCCATGCCCTCGAGCAGCACGAAGGGATCCCCCTCCATCACCATGCGATCGCTGTAGGTGCCCGAGTCGCCCTCGTCGGCGTTCACCGCCACGAACTTGCGCGGCGCCTGGGCACCGGCCACGGTGCGCCACTTGATGCCCGTGGGAAAGGCCGCGCC
This sequence comes from uncultured Rhodocyclaceae bacterium, assembly GCA_964641005.1. Classification (GTDB taxonomy): domain Bacteria; phylum Pseudomonadota; class Gammaproteobacteria; order Burkholderiales. The sequence continues at coordinate 11,142 of CAZXJW010000077.1, read as the reverse complement.
GCCGCGGCCGCGCAGCCCGGAGGCGAACACCTCCTCCACGACCGCCGCCGGCGCCATGGACAGCGCGCGGTTCAGGCCCCGCAGGCCGCCGTGCGACTGGTAATCCGGGAGCGACAGCGGGTCGGTGATGCCGGCGCGGGCGAAGGTGAGCCGCTCCTGTCGCGCGAGGAACGGGATGGACTCCACGGGCCCGAGCCCGCGGGCGTGCGCGCCGCCCTGCAGGAAGCCGGCGTCGAACAGCGCGCCGACGTCGGACGCCTCCACCGGGCCGTAGCCGACGCGGCCGGCCGGGGTCTGGACTTCCACCAGCGGTTCGAGCCAGAACAGGCCGCGGCTGCTGGTGCGCTTGAGCCCCACGGCCACGCCGCGACGCGCCGCCTCGGTGGCGATGGCCACGGCCACTTCATCCGCACCGACGCTGAGCGCGGTGGAATCGCACGGCACGCAGACGGTGACGCTCATGGGGCCTTCCTCGCCTCGGCGACCAGCCGTTCGGCGCGCGCCTCGGTGACCCGACCGTGCAAGCGCCCGTCCAGCATCAGCGCCGGCGAACAGGCACAGTTGCCCAGGCAGTACACGGCCTCGACTGTGATCGACCCGTCCGCCGTGGTCTCGCCGAGCCGGCACCCGAGCAGCCGCTCGATGGATGCCGTGAGCGAACGGCTGCCGGCCGCCTGGCAGCTCTCGGCCTGGCATACCTTGAGCACGTGGCGACCGGCCGGCGCGGCGCGGAAGTCGTGGTAGAAGCTGATGACCCCGTGGACCTCGGCACGGGAGCGGTTCAGCGCGCGGGCGATCTGCGCCACCGAACCCGGAGGCACGTGGCCGAGGGCGGCCTGGATGTCGTGCAGGATGGGCAGCAGGTTGCCCGGAGTCCCCGACCAGCGCTGCAGGATCCCGGCAACGGCAGCCGAGTCGTAGGGCGGATGGGCAGGGCCGGCGCGGCGGCGGGACGGCTTCGGGACGACGGCGTCTTTCACGGGTCGGGCACTGCCTCTGGGTCGGGTCTGGAAGCGATCGGACAACAGGCGAGGATAGGGGCCGCCGGACGGCCTTCGCAACCCGCCGCGTGTCAGGGAAATCCCCTTGTCATCATCGGGTGGACGCCACTGCGCCACCCCGCCATATGCACGGCCATGCCGATGCATGCCGGCCGGCCGCGTGCAACCGATGCTTCGACTCAGGTGATCGGCAACTTGTTCATCAGCTTGATGAACTCGCCCATCTCGCGCTCCACCGCCCTCGCAGCCTTGGCTTCCATGTCCAGGTAGCGCCGCAGCATCTCGCGACCGAACTCGGTCACCTGTGCGCCACCGCCCTTCTGCCCGCCGGTCTCGGTGGAGACGATGGGCTGGCGGAAGCTCTGGTTCATGGCATCCACCAGCATCCACGCGCGGCGGTAGGACATGTCCATCTCGCGGGCGGCGGCGCTGATGGAGCCGGTGCGCTCGATCGCCTCGAGCAGTTCGGCCTTGCCGGGTCCCATGGCGATGGCCTTGCGGAACAGGATGCGGATCTGGGGTCTCGGCACCCGCAGTGCCGCGCTCTCGCGGCTGCGACGGCCCGGCGCCGCTGGCTTCGGTGCCGGTCGCTGCGCGTTCACTGCCAGCGCTCCGCCGCCGCGTCGTCGGAGGCACGGGCGTCCACCCAGCGCTCTCCCTCGGGCGTGCTCTCCTTCTTCCAGAAGGGCGCACGGGTCTTGAGGAAGTCCATCAGGAACTCGCAGGCCGCGAAGGCCTCGCCCCGGTGGGCGCTGCTGACCACCACGAGCACGATCTGGTCGGTGGGCCGCATGGGCCCCACGCGGTGGACGATGACCACGTCGATCACCTCCCAGCGACCGCGCGCCTCGGTCACGATGGCGGCGAGCGCCTTCTCCGTCATGCCCGGGTAGTGCTCCAGGGTCATCAGGCCCACGTCGGCGCCATCGTTGCGGTCGCGGCACACGCCCACGAAGCTTGCCATCGCGCCGATGCGCGGGTTGCCCGCGCGCAGGCGCGCCATCTCGGCGCCGGCGTCGAAGTCGGCCTCCTGCACGCGGATGTCGGTGATGCCTGCGGGAATGCGCGGGTCGCCCATGATCCTCCCTCCGCCTCAGCCGCCGGTCACGGGCGGGAAATAGGCGACCTCGTCGCCGTCGCGCACCGGCGTGTCCGGGCCGGCCATGTCCTGGTTGACGGCCACCCGCCAGCTGCGGCCGGCGGCCAGTTCGGCGCTCCAGGGTTCGCCGCGCGAACGCAGCCAGGCCGTGAGGCCGGCCACGTCCGCGACGCCGTCGGGAACGGCGATGCGCTCGCGCTCGCAGCCGAAGCGTTCACGCAGCCGTGCGAAATAGAGTAGGTCCACCATGTGCGCTCCAGGCTCTCGCAGGGCACGCAGGAACGTCCTGCGGACCGGCGGACGCGGATTCTACGACGCGCCCATTCGCTATGTCCCGCCCGCTATAATGCTCCCCTGAGCGATCCGCCGGAAAGACCATGACGACGAATCCGAATCCGCGCCCCCTGCCCGTCCCCGCGCCCGCCTCAACCGAGCCGGTGCGAGACACCCGCGGCCGGGCGCTGCGCGACCTGCGCATTTCCGTCACGGACCGCTGCAACTTCCGCTGCACCTACTGCATGCCCAAGGAGGTGTTCGGGAAGGACTTCCAGTTCCTCGAGCGCAGCGCGCTGCTTTCCTTCGGCGAGATCAACCGGCTGGTGCGGCTGTTCCGCGACCAGGGCGTGGAGAAGATCCGCATCACCGGCGGGGAGCCGCTGGTGCGCCGCAAGCTCGAGGTGCTCATCGAGATGCTGGCCTACTGGGACGACCTGGACCTCACCCTGACCACCAACGGTTCGCTGCTCGCCCAGAAGGCGCAGGCCCTGAAGGACGCGGGCCTCAAGCGCGTCACGGTGAGCCTCGACTCGCTCGACGACGCGGTGTTCCGCGCCATGAACGACGTGGACTTCCCCGTGGCCAGGGTGCTGGAGGGCATCGAGGCGGCCGACCGGGTGGGGCTCGCCCCCATCAAGGTCAACATGGTGGTCAAGCGCGGCGTCAACGACCACACCGTGGTGGAGATGGCGCGCTACTTCAAGGGCAGCGGCCACATCCTGCGCTTCATCGAGTTCATGGACGTGGGCAGCACCAACGGCTGGCAGATGCAGCACGTGGTGCCCTCGCGCGAGCTGGTGGCGAAGCTGGACGAGGCCTTCGGCATCGAGTCCCTCGAGCCCAACTACACCGGCGAGGTGGCCGAGCGCTGGCGCTATCGCGACGGCTCGGGCGAAGTGGGCTTCATCTCCTCCGTGACCCAGGCCTTCTGCCGCGACTGCACCCGCGCGCGCCTGTCGGCAGAGGGCAGCCTCTACACCTGCCTGTTCGCCACGCAGGGCACCGACCTGCGCGCCCTGCTGCGCGCCGATGCCTCCGACGAGGAGATCTCCGCACAGATCGCGCGCATCTGGCGCGGTCGTGCCGACCGCTACTCGGAGATCCGCACCGAGGAGACGGCGAAGCAGCGCAAGGTGGAGATGTCCTACATCGGCGGCTGAGGACGCCGCCGGCGCGCCTCAGACCCTGCCGTAGCGCCCCAGGATCACCCCCAGCGCCGCACCCGAGCCCACCTCGCCGCGGATGGCACGCTCGCGCGCCGTGATGACCTCGGCCTGCTCGAGCACCGCCTCGGCCAGCGCCGCGGGCACCACCACCACGCCATCGGCGTCGCCGAGCACGAAGTCGCCCGGGGACACCGTGACGTGGCGGCTGGTGGCGCCGGGCATGGTCACCGCCACCTGGCAGCCCGTGACCTTGAGCCGGCCGATGGACTGAACCGGCGAGCGGTACCTCGCGAACACGGGAATGCCGGCCTTCACGATGCCGTCGCGGTCGCGAACGCCGCCATTGACCACCATGCCCGTGCAGCCGCGAACCTTCATGCCCAGGGCGAGCAGCTCGCCGAAGCTCGCCACGCCCTGTGCGTCGCCCGCCCATACCGACACCACGCCCTCGCCCATGCCCTCGATGGCAGCCATCTTGTCGGGGTCTCCTGGCCCCTCGTAGGGCAGCATGGCGGTACGCACGGTGTAGGCGAAGCCCGCCAGTCTGGGCTGGCCCTCCGCCAGGGGCAGCAGGTCCGTGGCCAGGGCCTGGTCGAGGCGGCCGTGCAGGCCCAGCACATCCGAGACGGTGGTGGTGTCCACCTCGAGAAAACGCGCGCGCAGGCTCCGCTGCCCGGGGGTCATGGCATCGCTCCGTGTCATTCGCCGGGCAGGCGCTGGCCGTGCAGGCGCAGGCCGGGGCGCGGCCAGTCCACCTCCACCAGCGTGCCGAAACCCGACAGGGTCACCCAGGCCTTGCGCAGGTCCGCACCGCCGAAGGCGAGATTGGTGCAGTAGGCCTCCGGGGCGGCGTGGAACTCAAGCCACTCGCCCTGGGGCGAGATCACGCTCACGCCGCCGCGCATGAGCGTGGCCACGCAGATGTTGCCCGCCGCCTCCACCTTCAGGGAGTCGAAGCGCTGGTAGCCCGGCAGGCCCGCCACCAGCGCGCCACCGTGGGGCGAGGGAAAGGGCAGCCTGCGCAGCTCGCCCTCGCCGGTGATCTCGAAGGACCACAGCCGGCTGGTCTCGGTCTCGGCCACGTACAGCGTGCGCCCGTCGGGCGAAAGGCCGATGCCGTTGGGCGTGAGGATGGGGTGCACGGCCTCCCGGATCAGGCTGCCGTCGGTGCGGGCGTAGTACACGGCGCCACGGTCCATCTTGCGGTCGTGGATCTTGCCCAGGTCGGTGAACCAGAAGCCGCCCTTGCCGTCGAGGACGATGTCGTTGGGACCCTTGAGGGAGACGCCGTCGCATTGCGTGTAGAGCGTCTCCACGCGACCGGTCTCCAGGTCCACGCGCTCGATGCGGCCGGTGACGTAGTCGTCGGCGCGGCGCACTGGGCGCACCAGGCCGTCGGCCTCGCGGCCGAACTCGAAGCCGCCGTTGTTGCACACGTAGCACAGGCCGTCGGGGCCCACGGCCGCGCCGTTGGGTCCGCCGCCGAGCTCCGCCACCACCAGGCAGCGCCCGTCGGGCAACACTCGCGAGAGCGTGCGCCGGGCGATCTCCACCAGCACCACCGAGCCATCGGGCATGGCCACCGGGCCCTCCG
>CAZXJW010000077.1:0-5996 GCA_964641005.1 uncultured Rhodocyclaceae bacterium | reverse complement strand
CCCTCCGGAAACTGCAGCCCCGTGGCCACCACCCTGCCGCCGAGTTGCGTCATGCGCGTCATCCCTGCCTCCCCTCCTGCGTCGCGGGCCGGATTCGATGTCCGACCGGAACCGCGCGACGCTTCCTTGACCGGACGCACGCTACCATAACGTGTCCCGCTCCCGGGGCCCTCGACTGCCGCATCTGCGGCGTCGTTGCCCGCGGGAGTTCCCACCGCGTTCCCGCGACTGCCACGAGCAACCCATGACCACACCCGCCCGACTGAGCGATCTCGCCGCCGCCGACGACTACGATCCCGACTCCATGCCGGTGGAGCGCGCGCGCGCCCACATCCGTGCCTTCCTCTCGCCCATCACCACCGTGGAGCGGGTGCACGTGCGCCACGCCCCGGGACGGGTGCTGGGCGAGGACCTGGTCTCGCCCATCGACGTGCCCAGCCACGACAACTCGGCCATGGACGGCTACGCCGTGCGCCACGCCGACCTGAAGGCCGACGCCGACGTCACCCTGGAGATCGCGGGCACCTCTTTCGCGGGCCGGCCCTTCTCAGGCAGCGTCGCTCCCGGCCAGGCGGTGCGCATCTTCACCGGCGCGGTGATGCCGCCGGAGTGCGACACGGTGATCATGCAGGAGCGCGCCCGCGCGGCCGACGGCCGCGTCACGCTCGGTGCCGGCGCGAAGCCGGGCCAGAACCGGCGACGGGCGGGCGAGGACATCCGCGCCGGCAGCACCGTGCTCGCGCGCGGTCACCGGCTGCGGGCGGCCGATGCGGGGCTGATCGCCTCGCTGGGCATCGGCGAGATCCCCGTGTTCCGCCGGCTGCGCGTGGCCTTCTTCTCCACGGGAGATGAACTGGTGCAGATCGGGACCACGCCGGCTGCGGGACAGATCTACGACTCCAACCGCTACACCCTGCACGCCATGCTCACCGGACTGGGCTGCGAGGTGCTGGACATGGGCGTGATCCGCGACGATCCGGACGCGGTGGAGAGCGCCTTCGCCGAGGCCGCGGCTTCGGCGGACGTGGTGCTCACCAGCGGCGGCGCCTCGGTGGGCGACGCAGACTACGTGAAGCAGATTCTCGAGCGCCTGGGCGAGGTGCTGTTCTGGAAGATCGCCATGAAGCCCGGTCGCCCGCTCGCGTTCGGGCGCATCGGCGGCACGCTGCTGTTCGGCCTGCCCGGAAATCCCGTGGCGGTGATGGTGACCTTCTACCAGTTCGTGCGCGAGGCGCTGCTCGTGCTCATGGGCCAGTCGGAGGTGCCGCCCTTCCCCACCTTCAAGGCGGTGCTCGCCAGCCCGCTGCGCAAGGCACCGGGCCGGGTGGAGTTCCAGCGTGGCATCCTCGCGCCCTCGGCGGACGGGAGCTGGCAGGTGCGCCTCACGGGCGAGCAGGGATCGAACATCCTCTCGTCCATGAGCCGCGCCAGCTGCTTCGTGGTGCTGCCCGTGGACTGCGGCAACCTGGAACCCGGTGCCCTGGTGGACGTCCAGCCCTTCGACGGCATCCTCTAGCGCCGGTCGGGCTCCCGCCCGGGATCGTTCAGCCTGGCGCGTCGGCCACCCCGTCGCCCGCCGCCGGAACCTCGGCGGACTCGGGCAGCCGCACGCGCACCGGCACCGCCGCTTCCGGAGTGACGAAGCTCGCCTCGCCACGCCGGACCTGCTCGCAGGCTTCGCGGGTGCACACGCGGATCTCCCCGCGCGTCACGGTGGCTGCCACTCGATCGCCATCGGCCTGCACCGCGTACTCCGTGCCGCGCACGCCGATCACCGCGCGCGGCGTGGACAGGCGGAAGCTGTCCTTGTGGTCGCGGCCGATGATGCCCGTGACCGCCCGAAGGCCGCCTCGCAGCAGGCTGAGGAAACTGTGCTCTCGTCCGTCCGAGGCGCCGGTGAAGAAGTAGCGATCGACGCGCAGGCGCGTGTCCGGCTGCAGCCACATCAGGCCGCCGTCGCTGAAGCGCAGCTTCACCCGCGCGCCGCTGCCGGTGACCACCGTGTCGCCGGCGAAGACCGCCACGTCGTGGGCGCCCGCACGCGTGCTGCCATCGGCACGCACCACGCGCACCTGGCCGGCGATGGCGTCGATGCGCGCCGCCGCAGAGGGCACGGTGGCGAGCGCGGTGCCCGCACAGGCGAGTGCCGCGGCGCAGGCGCAGTGCGCGATGACGCGCAGCGGGTCGATCGCTCGAGGCGTGTTCTGGTTCATGAGCAGGTTCCGGTCAGCGTGTGATGTCGCGAAGCGCGCGATGCGCAGGGGCGGATTCTGCCCTGCGCAGCGCGCACGTCAACGCGTCGCGGAAGCCCGACGTCGTCACGGCGCGACTGCGTCGCCGCGTGCAGACGCACGCGCGACCCCGCGGGCGCATCGCGCGCCCGCGCGACCGCCGCTCAGTGGAACAGCACCGCGGCCTTCTCGATGGTCTTCATCACGCCCCATGCCAGCGGGATACCCACGACGATCCATGCCACGGCGATGAGCGCCGGACTGGAGGGCGTCGCTGGACCCGATGCGGAGCTGCCGCCCGCCGCCGCGGTGGCCGCGGCCTTCTCGTGGGCAAGCCTGCGCTCGGCCTCGAGTTGCTCGTCGGTCATGAAGTGCTTCTCCGCCACCGGCCGCACCATCAGGTTGCACAGCAGGCCCACCGCCAGCATGCCGGCCAGCACGTACATGATCTCGTTGTAGGCCTGGCTCGGCGGCACTCCCTGCGCGATCTTGTACTCGCGCATGTAGTTCACGACCACCGGGCCGAGGATGCCCGCGGTGGACCACGCCGTGAGCAGCCTGCCGTGGATCGCGCCCACGTGCTGGGTGCCGAACATGTCGGCGAGATAGGCCGGGATGGTGGCGAAGCCGCCGCCGTACATGGTGAGGATGATGCAGAAGATGCCCACGAACAGCGCGATGCTCCCGATGCCGCCGGCGGAGGGCACCAGGGCATAGAGCACGAAGCCCAGCGTGAAGAAGACCACGTAGGTGATCTTGCGGCCGATCACGTCCGAGAAGGACGCCCAGATGATGCGGCCCACGATGTTGAACAGCGACAGCAGCCCCGCGAAGCCCGCGCCGATGGCGGCCACGGCGGTCTTCTGTTCCTTGGTGAGCTCCGAGAGCGCGCCGGCGGCGTCGATGAGCTTGCCGCCGAACACCTCCTGCAGCATGGGCGAGGCCATGCCGATCACGCCGATGCCCGCGCTCACGTTCAGGCACAGCACGCCCCACAGGAACCAGAACTGCGGCGTGCGGTGCGCCTCGTTGACGTGCACGTGGCGGCTGGTGATCATGGCCTTGGCGCTGGGCGGAGGCGGCGTCCAGCCCTCGGGCTTCCAGCCCGTGGGGGGCACCCGGTACAGGAAAGCGCCACAGAGCATGGCCACGAAATAAAGCACGCCCATGGTGACGAAGGTCTGCCATACGCCCACCGAGGTGTCGGTGGCGAAGCGCTTCATGAGTTCGGCCGCCAGCGGCGAGCCGATCATCGCGCCGCCGCCGAAGCCCATGATGGCCATGCCCGTGGCCATGCCGCGCCGGTCGGGGAACCACTTGATGAGCGTCGAAACGGGCGAGATGTATCCCAGGCCCAGGCCGATGCCACCGATCACCCCGGAGCCCAGCCACATCAGCCAGACCTGGTGTGTGTAGACGCCGAGAGCGGAGATGAACAGGCCACCTCCCCAGCAGAACGCCGCCACCACCCCTGCCTTGCGCGGGCCGGCGTGCTCGAGCCAGTGGCCAAACACCGCGGCCGAGGAGCCGAGGAACACGAAGAACAGCGTGTACATCCAACCCAGGGTGGAGATCTTCCAGTCGCAGGTGGTGCTGAACACCTCCTGCCAGAAGGAGATGTCGGCGCACTCGGCCGACTTGACCGGCTCCTTGATGCCGATGGCGCGCGACAGGGGCAGCCAGAAGACGCTGAACCCGTACGCCATGCCGATGGAGAGGTGGATCATGAGCGCCGCGGGCGGCACCAGCCAGCGGCTGAAGCCCGGACGCGCGATGATGCGCTCCTTGTCGAGGATGCCTGCCATCTCCTGCCCCTTTTCTTCGCTGTGCGTCGTTGGGATGTCCGCCGGTCGGCCCGGGCTCTCGGCCTTCGCATCGCCGGTGGTGCGCCCATCCGCGCTTGTCGGGCGCGCGCGGTCACGGGGCGCGTGGATGATACCGGTCGGGGCATGGCGCCAACAAGGCGCGCAGCACCGGAAGTGACTGTCCATGTGAAGGTTTTTGCCGGAGAGGACGTCACGGGCGTGGTGCTCGCCGGCGGCGAGGGCCGCCGCATGGGGGGCGCCGACAAGGGCCTGCAGCTGCTCGATGGCGTGCCGCTGGCGCGCCGCGCCCTGGAGCGCCTTCGCCCCCAGGTGGCCGACCTGCTGGTCAGCGCCAACCGCAATCTCGCGCTCTACGAGCGCTTCGGGGCGCCGGTGGTGCCCGATGCGCTGCCGGGATTCCCGGGGCCGCTGGCGGGGCTGCTGGCCGCGATGGAGAAGGCCCGCACGGGCTTCGTGGCGAGCGTGCCCTGCGACACGCCCGATTTCCCCGGAGACCTCGTGGCGCGGCTGCGCGCGTCGGTCGCCGCGGGCGCGCCCGCCGCCTTCGTGCGCGCGGGCGGGCGCAGCCATCCGGTGTTCTGTCTCGCCCCGCGTGCCTTCGCGCCGTCCTTGCGCGCCCATCTGGAGGGGGGGGGCCGGCGTGTCCAGGAATGGCTGCGCGGGGTAGGCGCGGTGGAGGTGGACTTCGGCCCGGACCCGGCACCCTTCGCCAACCTGAACACCGTCGAGGACCTGGAGCGGCGCGGCGCCCCGGAGGCGTAGCGGATCAGCGCGTCGCCGGCTGGCGCTCGATCACCTGGAAGAAGATCTCGTCCTCGCGGACCATGCCCAGTTCGGCTCGGGCGCGCTCCTCGATGGCCTCGTAGCCCTGCTTGAGGTCGCGCACTTCCGCGGCGAGCGCCACGTTGCGCGCCTTGAGGCGCGCGTTCTCGTCACGGCGCGCCTTGAGCTGCCCGTCGAGCTCGTGCACGCGCAGCCATCCGCCGGATCCGAACCAGAGCGGGTGCTGCAGCAGCACCACCAGCGCGACGAGAGCCAGGGTGACCAGGCGCATGGCGGCGGCCGGCGTCGTGCCCCGGTCAGCCCAGGTGGTCGAAGGCTTCCCGGCCCGCGAAGCTCGCCGAGTCGCCCAGGTCCTCCTCGATGCGCAGGAGCTGGTTGTACTTGGCGGTCCGGTCGGAGCGCGACAGGGAGCCCGTCTTGATCTGCATGGCGTTGGTGGCCACGGCGATGTCGGCGATGGTGGTGTCCTCGGTCTCCCCGGAGCGGTGCGACACCACGGCCGTGTAGGCGGCGCGCTTGGCCATCTCGATGGCCGCCAGCGTCTCGGAGAGCGTGCCGATCTGGTTGATCTTCACGAGGATGGAGTTGGCGATGCCGCGCCGGATGCCCTCGCGCAGGATGCGGGTGTTGGTGACGAAAACGTCGTCGCCCACCAGCTGCACGGTCTTGCCAAGGCGGTCGGTGAGCAGCTTCCAGCCGTCCCAGTCGTCCTCGGCCATGCCGTCCTCGATGCTCAGGATCGGGTAGCGCCCGGCGAGGGTGGCGAGCCAGTCGGCGAACTCCGCCGAACTGAGCTGCAGGCCGTCGGAGGCGAGGTGGTAGCGGCCGTCGCGGTGGAACTCGGAGGCCGCGCAGTCCAGCCCCAGGGCCACCTGGTCGCCCGGCGTGTACCCGGCCGCGTCGATGGCCTCGACGATGAGCTCGAGCGCCCGCTCGTTGCCCTGCAGGCTGGGCGCGAAGCCTCCCTCGTCGCCCACCGTGGTGGGCATGCCGCGCTGGTCGATGAGGCGCTTGAGCGCGTGGAAGACCTCCGTGCCGCAGCGCAGCGCGTCGCGGAAGCTGGGCATCCCGAGCGGGATGATCATGAACTCCTGCAGGTCGAGGCTGTTGTTGGCATGGGCGCCGCCGTTGATCACGTTCATCAGCGGCACCGGCA
>CAZXJW010000076.1:6429-12088 GCA_964641005.1 uncultured Rhodocyclaceae bacterium | reverse complement strand
CGGGCCGGTTGAACTCCGCGGCCAGCAGCCGCTCGGCCAGCGCCATGCCCACGGCATTCGCGATGCCCTGGCCGAGCGGGCCGGTGGTGGTCTCCACGCCGGGCGCGCAGCCGATCTCCGGGTGGCCGGGGGTGCGCGAGTGCAGCTGGCGGAAGCGCGCGAGCTCTTCCATGGGCAGGTCGTAGCCCGTGAGGTGCAGCAGGGAGTACAGCAGCATGGAGCCGTGCCCGTTGGAGAGCACGAAGCGGTCGCGGTTGGCCCAGGCGGGATTGGCCGGGTTGTGCGACAAGTGGTGCCGCCAAAGCACTTCCGCGATCTCGGCCATGCCCATGGGCATGCCGGGGTGGCCGGAGTTGGCTTTCTGGACGGCGTCCATGGCCAGCGCGCGCAGGGCGTTGGCGAGAGGAGAGAGGGCGGGCATGGGAGGGGCGCGGGGAAGAAAAAAGCCCTCGGAGGTGAGGGGTGCGCGATTCTAGCCGATGGGGCCCCCGAATCCCCTTGCGAGAGGGTTTTCGCGCCCGAAGGGGATTTCTCGCGCGCCAGAAAACCCCTTGCGAAGGGGTTTTGAGGAAAACACCTTGCGAGGGGGATTTCGCGCTTCGATGCCGGGTTGTGGCATAAATCGGGGCATGGACTCCTCGCCTTCCTCCGCCGCGGACGTCGAAACCCGTTCGACGGGCGCCGCCGAGCCGTCCGACTCGGACGAGATCGGCGACGCCCAGGTGCGGCTGGCGTTCCGGAACGCGCCGGTGGGCGTGCTGGGCGGCATGATCGGCGTACCGATGCTCGGCGTGGTGATGTTCCAGGCGCGCTGGCCGGTCGCGTTCGTGACGTGGGCGGCCGTGACCATCGCGGTGGAGCTGGCGCTCCTGGCGCTCGCGTTCCAGTTCATGCGCCGGGTCGGTCGCGACACCAGGCACCTGCGCACCTGGGGCATCGCCCTGGCGGCGGGTGTCGCGGCGCTGGGCGCCTGCTGGGGCTCCACCGGCGTGATCTTCTTCGAATCCGACCCCACCCGCGTGGCGATCCTCACCACAACGCTGATCATGCTGGTGATGAGCGGCACCGCGGGCGGCGCATCGCTGCTGTCCATCCCCTACGGCTTCAACTGCCTGGTGGCCGTGCCCTTCTCGGTGGTGGCGCTTCGCAGCGGCAACGACGTGGCCATGATGGCCGGCGCGGCCACGCTGCTGATGCTGGTGGTGCTGCTGGGCTATGCCCATCGCATCAACGCGCTGATCGTCTCGTCGATCCGCATCCGCTTCGAGAACCGCGGCCTGAACGAGGCGCTCACCGAGCAGCGCGTGATGGAGCGCACCCGGATCCTCGAGGCGGCGAACCGGCACAAGTCCGAGTTCCTGGCCAACATGTCCCACGAGCTGCGCACGCCGCTGAACGCCATCATCGGGTTCTCCGAGATCCTCAAGGAGCGCATGTTCGGCGACCTGAACGACAAGCAGCTCGAGTACGTCACCGACATCAACGCCTCGGGGCACCACCTGCTCTCGCTCATCAACGACATCCTCGACCTGTCCAAGATCGAGGCCGGGCGGCTGGAGCTCGTCATCGAGGAGTTCCGCCTCCAGGACACGCTCGTCGCGTCCATGTCCATGGTGCGCGAGCGCGCCGCGCGCAACGGCGTGCGCCTGGGCACGACACTGGAGCCGGGCGTGGAGACCATCCGCGGCGACGAGCGCAAGATCCGGCAGGTGCTGCTGAACCTGCTGTCGAACGCCGTGAAGTTCACGGGCCAGGGCGGCGAGGTGACCGTTCGCGCCTCCCGCGCCGAGGGCGGGACGCGCATCGCCGTGGCCGACACGGGCATCGGCATCGCCCCCGAGGACCAGCAGGTGATCTTCGAGGCGTTCCGCCAGGTGGGCACCGACTACACCCGCAAGCGCGAGGGAACGGGCCTGGGCCTCTCGCTCGCCCGCCGCCTGGTGGAGGCGCACGGCGGATCCATCTCCGTGTCGAGCCAGCCCGGCAAGGGCTCCACCTTCTCCTTCTTCATTCCCGACGAACCATGCCCGGCGAACTGATCCTCATCGTCGAGGACGACGCGAACAGCCGCAAGCTCGCGCGCGACGTGCTCGCATTCCACGGCTTCTCCACGCTCGAGGCCGAGACGGGCGAGGAGGGCGTCCGCCTCGCGGAGCAGCATCTCCCCGCGCTGATCCTGATGGACATCCACCTGCCCGGCATCACCGGCATCGAGGCGCTGCGGGCGCTGCGCGCGATGCCGGCGACCCGGTCCATTCCCGTGATGGCCGTGACCGCCTCGGTGCTCTCGGAGGAGCAGGAGAACGTGATGGACGCCGGCTTCGACGCCTTCGAGCGCAAGCCGCTGGTGCTCAAGGGCTTCGTGGACCGGCTCCGGGCGGTGATGGACGCTCGCGGCGGACCCGCGCCGGAGGCGGCATGAGCAGGCGCATCCTGGTGGTGGACGACACCCCCCACAACGTGAAGCTGCTGCGCGACCTCCTGGGCATGAAGGGCTACGAGGTGGACACCGCCGATGGCGGCGTGGAAGCCCTCGCGCGCGTGGAGGCCGCGCCCCCGGACCTCGTGCTGCTGGACGTGGTGATGCCGGACCTGAGCGGCTACGACGTGTGCCGCGCGCTGCGCGAGCGGCCCGCCACCCGCGGACTGCCCGTGGTGATGGTGACCTCGCTGGATGCCTCGGAGGAGCGCATCAAGGGCCTCGAGGCGGGTGCCGACGACTTCGTCACCAAGCCCATCAACGCCCCCGAGCTGCTCGCCCGGGTGCGCTCGCTGCTGCGCATCAAGAGCCTCTACGACACGGTGGAACAGCAGGCGCTCGAGCTGCAGGAGTCGAACGCGCTGCTGGAGCAGCGGGTGCAGGAACAGCTGGCCCAGCTCGAGCGCATGTCCAGCCTGAAGCGCTTCTTCCCGCAGCGCGTGGCGGAGCTCATCGTCTCGGGCGAGCTGGGCGATCCGCGCCGCACCCGCCGCCGCGAGGTGAGCATCGTGTTCACCGACATCCGCGGCTTCACGGCCTTCACCGACGGCGCCGAGCCCGAGGAGGTGATGGAACTGCTCAAGGAGTACCACCACGAGCTCGGCCTTCTGGTGAACGAGCACGGCGGCGCGCTGGTGTACTTCGCCGGCGACGGCATGATGATCATCTTCAACGACCCGGTGGAGATCGAGGCACCCGCCATCCGCGCCGTGGAGATGGCCCTGGCCATGCACGCGAAGTTCGACGAGATCGCGCTCAAGTGGCGCCGCCGCGGCCACAGCGTCGGGCTGGGCATCGGCATCGCGCACGGCTACGCCACCATCGGCGCCATCGGCACCACCCACCGCATGGACTACAGCGTGATCGGGCGCGTGGTGAACCTCGCCGCGCGGCTGTGCGGGGAAGCAAAGGCCGGGCAGGTGCTGGTGAGCAGCCAGGTCTCGGCGCTGGTGGAGGCGAGCGTCCCGGTGTCGTTCGCCGGCGAGGTGATGCTCAAGGGCTTCCAGAAGCCCGTGCCGACCTTCCTGGTGGGCGCAGACCCAGGCGCCTGAGACCCCCCAAACCGCCCCGGAAAACACCTTGCGAAGGGGTTTTCCTGCCGCGCCCGAAAACACCTTGCGAGGGGGTTTCTCCCCCGGAAATGCCTTGCGAAGGGGTTTTCGCCAAATCAGGGTCGCAGGGGGTTTTCGGTGGAAATCCCTTTGCGACCCTGGTTTCGGGTGCGGCTAGACGATGTCGACGTTGGCCGCGGTGAGGGTGGCCAGGGCGGCGAGGTCGACGCCGTCGAGGACGGCGAGGACCGACTCGGTGCCATCACCGGCGAGGTCGGTGGTGGACACGAGCTGCGCGCGCGACAGGGTGGTGTTGTAGAAGAGGAAGGCGCCGCTGGTGCCGTCGGCGGTGGCATTGCCGGCGATGGCCGCGGCTGCCTGGGCAACGGAGGCGAAGCCCGTGTCGGTGAGCACCACCACCTGCGCGCCCGCGAGGTCGCCGGCGATGCCGCCCACGAAGGTGCTGCCGCCCGCGAGGCCGAGGGCCGCGGCATCCAGGACGATGACGTCCTCGTCGACATCGAAGTCGGTGACGCGATCCGGGCCGCCGTCGCCGAAGACGAACCGGTCCACCCCTTCCCCGCCCGTGAGACGGTCTGCGCCCGCGCCACCGACGAGTTCGTCGTTGCCATCGCCGCCCGTCAGGTGGTCGGAGCCGTCGCCGCCGGTGAGCTCGTCGTTGCCATCGCCGCCCGCGAGGGTGTCGTTGCCGGCGCCGCCCGAAAGGGTGTCGTTGCCGTCACCGCCACGCAGGTCGTCGTTGCCGGCATCGCCCTCCAGGACGTCGTCGCCACCGCGCCCGAGGAGCGCGTCGTGGCCACGCCCGCCGCGCAGCACGTCATTGCCATCGCCGCCGCCGACGCGGTCGTTGCCGTCGCCGCCGTCGACGGTGTCGTTGCCGCCCCTGCCGCGCAGGTCGTCGTTGCCCGCGCCACCGGAGATCACGTCGTCGTTGCTGCTGCCGAGGATGGTGTCGTTGAAGCGGCTGCCTTCCCAGGCCTCGATGCCGGTGACCACGTCCGGGCTGCCGGCGCCGCGCACGACACCGGTTTCCAGGTCGATGTACACGGGCCCGCCGTCGCGGAAGCTCAGGGTGTCGAAGCCCTCGCCACCGTCGATGGTGTCGGGGCCGTGGCCGCCGGCGAGCACGTCGTCGCCGTCGCCGCCGGAGAGGCTGTCGGGCCCGTGGCCGCCGAGCAGCGTGTCGTTGCCCAGGCCGCCCTCGAGGGTGTCGGGGCCGTTGCCGCCCACCAGCTTGTCGTCGCCGGCATCGCCCTGCAGCAGGTCGGCGCCGTTGTCACCCGAGAGGCGGTCGTCGCCATCGCCGCCGATCAGCACGTCGCGGCCATTGCCGCCCTCGAGTTCGTCATCGTCGTCGCCACCGTCGAGGGAGTCGTCGCCGTTGTCGCCGTGGAGGCGATCCTCGCCGGCGCCGCCGAGCAGCGTGTCGCTGCCGTTGCCGCCGCGGGCACGGTCGTCGTCGTCGCCGCCGTCGATCTCGTCGTCGCCGTTGCCGCCCCAGAGGCGGTCGTCGCCGATCCCGCCATCGATGGAATCGCGGCCGTTGCCACCCCAGACGGTGTCGTCGCCATCCCCGGCTTCGACGGACTTGCCGCGGTGGCCGGCGAAGATGCGGTCGTCGTCGTCGGTGCCGACGAGCCAGGTGTCGTCGCCGGGGTGGCGGTGGGGGCGGGAATCATCGTCGCCGGGGCGCTTGGGCCCCTTGGCGAAATCAGGCTTGGACATGGCGGTCTCCGCGTGTAGTGGCGCCGCCTCGGTGCGGGCGGCTGGCATTCGGGTCGGAGGAAATTCTAACGGCATGGAGATGGGAAGGCACCTCCCGCCGACGAGAAAAATCGTCTCCGATCAGAGACATGCGCGGGAAGTTGTTGAATCGAAAGAGTACGGAAATCGATTTCACCGAAAACCCCTTGCGAAGGGGATTGCCGCGTGGAAGGCGCCCGGAAAACCCCTTCCGGAATAAACCCCTTTCGAAGGTGTTTTCCGCGCACACTCGCCATCCGGATCCGCCGCCGTGCGGACTCCGGAGTGCACCGGGGTCTCGCTGCCTTTCCGCGCCACCCTCCGAAGAACCCCGCGCCCAGGAGACCCACCATGAACCCCTCAA
>CAZXJW010000076.1:0-6329 GCA_964641005.1 uncultured Rhodocyclaceae bacterium | reverse complement strand
CCGCGCCACCCTCCGAAGAACCCCGCGCCCAGGAGACCCACCATGAACCCCTCAAGACTGCTCGCCACCGCCGCCCTGGCCCTGGCCGCCCTGCCGCTGCACGCCGCCATCAGCACCTTCGACGCCGGCCCCGAGGGCTGGAGCGCCCGGGGCGACGTGGAGGGCACCCTGTCGTGGAGCGCCACCGGAGGCAACCCCGGCGGCCACGCCTTCATCGACGACTTGACCATCGGCGGGGTGACCTACTTCGTGGCGCCCGCCGCATTCCTGGGCAACCAGGCCGCCGCGCTGGGCACGAACCTGACGTTCGACCTGAAGCAGGTGTACCCGGGCGCCGCGAACCAGTTCGACACCGCGGACGTGATCCTGCGTGGCGGCGGCCTCGTGCTGGTGTACGACACGCCGCAGAACCCGGCCAACGGCGCGTGGACCTCGTATGCCGTGCCGCTGTCCGCACCGGGCTGGAAGCTCAACTCGCTGGCGGGTGCGGCGGCGAGCGCCGACCAGCTGGCGACGGCGCTGTCGAGCCTGACGGCGCTGGAGATCCGCGCGGAGTACCAGACCGGCGCCGACGTGGGCCACCTGGACAACGTGGCGCTGGTGCCCGAGCCGGGGACGTGGGCCATGCTGGCGGCGGGGTTGGCAATGCTCGGCGGCGTGGCGTGGCGCCGGACGCCTCAGCGGCGCGAGCGCCGCGTGCTGGCGGCGTAGGCCCTCGCGATGGTTTCGGGTTCGCGCGCGGCGGCGGTGCAGAGGTAGCGCGGCGCCGGCCGGATGCCCACCCGGCCGAGGTCGAGGCGGTCGGCGTCCCAGCAGGTCTGCACCGTCACGTCGGCCTCGGTGAGGCCGCTGCTGTGGTGGGTGCAGGCGTAGTGGAGGCGCTCGAAATCGGGGGCGGAGAGGTGGATCCACTCGCCGCGCAGGGTGGCGGCGAACTCGGCGGCGCGGGCGCCGTGGTGCTCGTCGTGGCCGTCATCGAGGCGGCGGATGTCGTGGAGGAAGGCGAACCACTCGATCACCTCGGGGTTGGCGCCGGTGTGGGGGGCGAGGGAGAGGCCGTTGAGGCGCACTCGGGCCCAGTGGGGGGCGCCGTGGATGCCGTGCCAGTCGAGGACGAAGGTTTCGCGGAGGTGGGAGACGAGGGCGGGAGTGAGCATCATGGTCGTGAGGAAAACCTTGACCGCGTTCAACCACGAGCCATGCGGGAACGCCTACGCCCTGCGGGGTCGACGCGAATGAAGAGTGCCCGTCCCAAATGACGCATTTCCCCGCTTGACCTCAGGACTTGGAAGACGCGTCACCGCGAGCCATAGTAGTGGTTGTAAGCGAGCGGTCTGAGAACAAGCCCAGCTTCGATCTCCCCTGGTTCCTGGGTGCCGTCCATGAGCGCGATCAATTGGCGCAATGTGAGTGGCCGACTACTCGAGCGCGGATGACAGTCGTACGGTTCGGCGTCCAGGTCTCTTGCATGCCGGTCCATGTACTCATCGACCACCCTGTAGCGAATGCGCTTCCCAGACCGCCGCGCCCGCACGCTCACTCGATCGCGCTTCACCGATGCGAGCGATACCCGTGCAATCTCAATTCGTTCCCGCGTAGAGGCGGGAGGTACTCTCCGCCCATAAAGGCGGTATGCACCTTTCCAAGCATCTCCCGCGTTGTGTCATCCAACTGGCTCTCGGTAAGCCAGTCGCCGAAGACCGTCGGGTCGAAGTCGCCTCGGGTCATTCGCTCGGCAACATCCTTTCGGCGGGCTTCCCCCAAGATGGAACCGAGGATCACCTGCTGAGGGGTGAGGTTCTCGAAGCAAGACAAAGGCCGATACTCGTAATCGATACCCGGCACAGTCACAAACAAAGAGTGCAGTCGATCAATCTCCATTGCGACCTCGATGCCGGATAAGGTTAGTTGAGCCAACCCGAAGAGAAAAGAACTTGTAGCTCACCTTCTAGTTGCCGGAAACGCGAGCTTTCGCGCTCGGCTTTCGTACTCTGGTCTCAGCCGTCCCAGACGTGCAGCCGATGAGAACCTAGGTAGGCGTGGTGCTCTGCCCGCAGAGCAGCAACGTTCATCTCCCCCTTGAGGCCGAGCGCAGCCCGCCGCTCAGCGGTCAGCTTGGCCGAAAGCTGAGGCACTCCTGCGGTGTCGATAGTCATCTGACCAGCGTCGAAGAGCGCGTCAAGGTGCGGCGCCCGCAGCAGGCCGTTGAACACGTCCAGTCGTTGCTCGTCGGTCTCGCACTGGGCCCATGGGCGGATGTGCGAGGCCCTCAGCAGCTCAGGCACGTCCAGGCCAGTGACGCAGCACTTCCCTTGCCAGTAGTCCAACAGCGCGCTGCGGAACAGGCCTTGCCCGACACGTTGCACGACCAGCCGCTCGGCCTCGGTCGTATTCGGCATCGTCGCCGTCTTCTTCTTGAACTCGTCCGCCACCCTGTTGGGCTTCGTGCGGGCATGGGCCGACGTCGTGCGCAGCACAGCGTAGAGCTCGCCATATCCATCCACCTTCACGGGGCCGGTACCAGCCTTCAGGTGGAGGATGGCCGGGTCTGAGGCGCTGACCTCAAAGCTGTTCTCGTCACTCACCCGCACCAGCACCGTCTCCGGGAACCGGGCAGACCTTAGCTCCAGTCCGTCGGGGTACGGAACCGCGGTCATCTCGAAGCCGCAGTCGGCGGCGGCTTTCTCCAATCGAAGACGGTCCACCGCGTTCATGGGGCAGCCCTCGCATCCGCTACCCAGCGCGCCACGGACTCGACGCAGTCCGCGAGGCTGTCTCGCACCTGATAGACCCAGAATCGCTTCACCTCCCAGCCCAGCTCGATGAGCCGCTGATTGCGGAGCTGGTCACGCAGGCACAGCTCTCCGGTCCAGCTGCGGTGATAGCGCTCGCCGTCCACCTCGATGTTCAACCGCCTTTCGCCCACGAAAACTGCGAAGTCCAGGTCGTACTGCTCGACGCTGAACTGCGGAATGGGCCTGACGCCAGCGGCGTACAGCGCGCGGTAGAGCAGCCGTTCCCAGTCCGACACCTGCTCGGGCTTCGCAACCGGCGGGTAGTCCGGGCCCAACGGGACCGCCTCGACGCCTGCCGGGGCGCCACCGGCTTCGCGCAATCCCTCGACGTAGGCTGCAAAGCTGACGAGATAATCGACGCCCGAACTGGCTGCGCTGGCCCGGTCACCCACGACGTGCAGCAGGCCGCGGGCTCGGGTTATGGCCACATTGAAGAGGTTCCCGTTGCTTCGCAGGAAGCCGAGGGCGCCTGTCGGCATTCCGTCGGAAACGACGGGCGAAAAGAACATCACGTCCCGTTCGTCGCCCTGGAAGCGGTGCACCGTATCCACCAGCAACTCGGCCCGACCGCGCACGCTGGCCAGCGCCGGACTCTCCTCGACCAGCTGCTGCAGCAACTGAGCCTGGGCTCGAAATGGGGTGACTACGCCCACCGTGCCGGCGTAATCACGCCGGACAAGTAGGTCCTCCAACGCGGCAATCAAGGCTGCCGCCTCTGTCTCGTTCCGCGCGCCGCCGGAGCCGGGGCGGGTCACGTACCCACGAACGTCCTGCCACACGATGCCGGGTTGTGCGTTGCGGGGGCGCTTGAGTTGGCGATACCGCGTGGCTACCCGCAAGCGACCCTCGTAGAAGGTCTGGTTGGAGAACTCGATGATGTCCGCATGCGAGCGATGGTGGTCGCGCAGGTTGACGATGCTTTGCGGCGGCACCACGCTCGCCGCCACGTCGAACAGCGAAGAGACCGAGTACATCCAGCCGAGCCGGGTATCGACCAGCCCATGCTTGTGCTGCAACTCGCTGTCACGGGGGCGGCTCACGGCGCTGATGTGTCGCAGCTGCTGCGGGTCGCCAATGATGACGCTGCGCTTGGCCCGGTAAAGCAGCGGCAGGGCCGAGGCAATGTCGCATTGGCTGGCTTCGTCAATGACCACCAGGTCGAAGTAACCTGGCTGAAAGGGAATCCTTCCTCGCGCGGACAGCGACGTCACTGCCCAGCAGGCAAACAACTCGGTCACCTGGCTTTGAAGTACCCGCGCTCGCTGCCGGACGGAGGAATGGACCTGTCCAGCATCGGGCGCAGTCATCAGCTGCAGCACGGCGGCATAGTCGGCAACCTCCTTTCGCTGGGCCGGCGTCAGCCGAGTAGGTGCGAGCTGTACCCACTCGCGCCAAAGCCGCTGAGAGTTCTGGGCCACCTGGTCAGAGAGCGCTGCACGTTGCCGTGCGATGTCCTCGAAGGAGGGGCTTCGCATCAGGACGTCCATCGCGCGCCGATAGCTCAGGAGCTTCTTCGCGGCGAGCAGGCGATTGCGCCACTGCTCTGCGAGTTGACGGTAGCCCGGTAGTCCGGCCTCGGTGGCCTCTGCCGGCAGCATTACGCCAAGCGAAGAGGCGGATTGCGTCACCGCACCTGTCACGGCCTCCAGATTGCGAAGGCGGCCCGGCACCGCCCACCTCCACAGAACCCGCGAAGCAAAGCCCTGACGCTGCCGGTCAGCCGCATCCGTGGCGCGCTCCAGCGCGGCCAGATCCGCTTCTGCCCGCTGTACCGGCGTCTCGTCGATGCCAGCCAGCAAAGTGCCGAACAGCCTGCGTGCATCGTCTGCTTCGGCGTCGAGACGGTCTACGGCGTTCCTCGCATCCAAGGTCTGCTGCTGAGCGGCTTCGAGCTCGGCGAGCTGTGCCGCCAGGCTGCGGTGTCGCTCTAGCGCCTCTTCGTAGTTCGCAACGTCATCGGTCCCAGGGTTACCTGCCAGAAGCTGCGTGAGGTAGCCAGCCAGCTTCCCCTGGTACTCCCTCGCGCCCAGACGAAGCAGAACCGGTCGGTTGCCCAGCCCGTTGACACGTGCCTCGACCACGTCGACGGCCTTGTTGTTCTTGCTGGCGAAAAGCACCTTCATGCCCCGCCATGCGGCGTTGACAAGGAGATTCGTTACCACCTGCGATTTCCCTGTCCCCGGTGGACCCGTGACGACCGTGTGCTGGGCGGTCAAGGCTGCGCGAATGGCGGCGCGCTGTTCGGTGTTCATTGGCAGCACTTCGATGAGGGGTTCATCCTCTGAACCCAGGCTGCCCGATTCGATCGCGCCGGCCAGCCAGCGACCGAGTGCGGTGTTGCCCAGCTGTACATCTGATACTTCGCCGAGCGCCTTTAGCTCCGTTTCCAGACCTTGCGTGTACGGCGAACGCTCCCCCGGCAAGATGACCGCCCGGTTGTAGAGGCCTTCGACCGTCAAGTCGGCCAACGGCACCCCGCTTTGGCACGCCTCCGGGTCCAGATCGTCTCTCCAATCCCAGTCGGGCCGAATGCGAGCAAGGCGGTCTACGAGCTCTTGTGCATCGGGCAGCTCGCTGATGGCCACGTTCAGGCCCAGTTCCTCAGTCAGCCGCGCCGATTCTTCGGCGACCTGCACGCCATCGCCCATGGCGACCGAGCGCAGGAATTTCGTGTTCAGTATCACCAGGTCATCGTCGATGCGCGGGGGATCGCCGTCGTGCTCGCCGGGTTCGATGCGCCAGAGCAGAACGGGCTCGACGAAGAACCCTTCCCACTTGGGCGTTCGATGCCGGCGCAGCCGCACGGGGTAGCCCAACCAGGCAACAAGCTTGGCGCGGTCCTGCCGAACCTTTCCGAGAACACGGCCGACACCAGGCTCGTTGAACCAGTCCGCACCGCGGCTGACCATCGGCAGAGCCCGCAACTCGGCATAGTCCGGGTCGCCATAGCGGCTGTGGGCGAAGGCGCTGACCCCTTCATCCATGTCCTGGCCGATGCATTCGAGGTAGTAGCGGCACAGCCTGCCGATCTCGGTGGCCGCAGCTGCCCGCGGCTGCGCGGGTCCAGGTCGGGCGGACTCAACGGGGCGCCAGCGGTAGTCCGCCCCCTGCTGAACCTTGCCCGCCAAGCCATATGTCAGGCATTGGTTCACCGCACGGCGGTCTGCGCCGAGTAACTCCGCCAGCTCGGCAGCCTTGAGACCGGGCTTGCGCTGCAGTTCCGCGAGGACGCGGTCCTTGAGGTCCTGCTCCGGTTGGGTCACGGCGGACTCCTCTTGCTCCTGGCAGACGAATTGCGAGCTCCGTTCAAGCCGCCGCGCTCACGAGCCTCTGGTAGCCCTGTCGCATCACGTCGGCAATCAACGGCTGCGTGCAGCCAAGAAATCCTCGTAGCTCAATGTCCACGAGTCTGGTGGCAGCGCGTGCCAGCGCAGAATGTCGTCTGAGCGCAAGCGGGTGAGGCTGCGGCTGAACCCGGCGTACTCGCCGACCAGGTGCTCGCGGAACTGAAAAAAGTCCAAGTTGCCCTCCCTT
>CAZXJW010000075.1:0-12180 GCA_964641005.1 uncultured Rhodocyclaceae bacterium | reverse complement strand
TGTCCGAGCCTGCCCGTCTGGCCGTGGGCCAGGCGTGCTCCGAGGCGACCCTCGGCGTTTCCGGCACGGGCGTGACCGACAACAGCTCCGCCGGCCTGCCGGCCGACGCGAGCATCACGGGCAACTACGTCTCGGGCGTGACGCTCTCGGCTGCCAGCACCAGTGGTGGCGCGGTGACGGCCACCTTGAAGCAGATCGGTTCCGCCGTGACCGCCGGCCAGACCATCGTCTGGAACTCCACCTGCGGCGCTGCGGGCAACAGCTGGTCGGTGACCGGTTCGGCTCCGTCGAAGTACCTGCCCAAGGCCTGATCCCGGCCTGCGGCCGTTCATGCAGTGCGACGGGGGAGGCCGGTGGCCTCCCCCGTTCGTTTCCCGCGGTACCGCATGCCATCGTGCAGCGTTAGCATCGCCCCGGCGTCCGCGCTGGCGGCGCGCACACTGATCCGGACCACATGACCATGCGCAGACTCCACATCGGCGGCCAGCAGAAGGCGGAAGGCTGGGAAATCTTCGACGCGCTCGAGCGCCCGGAGGTGGACCACGTGGGCAACGCCAGGGACCTGTCGCGCTTCCCGGACAACACCTTCGATGCCATCTACGCCTCGCACGTGCTGGAGCACTTCAGCTACGTGCGCGAACTGCTGCCGGTGCTTCGCGAGTGGAACCGGGTGCTGCGTCCGGGCGGCATGCTGCACGCCAGCGTCCCCGATCTCGACACGCTCGCGGAGCTGTTCCTGCTGCGGGAGTCGGTGACGCCCGAGGAGCGCTGGATGATCCAGCGCATGATGTTCGGCGGCCAGATCGACGACTACGACTTCCACTTCGTCGGCCTGAACCAGGAGTTCCTGTCCATCTTCCTGCGCGACGCGGGCTACGTGGACATCCGCCGCGTGGACGACTTCGGCATCTTCCAGGACACCAGCCGCCTCGAGTTCAAGGGCGTGCCCATCAGCTGCAACATGCTGGCGCGCAAGCCGGGCTGAGGCCCGCGGCGTCGCATCCCGAGGCGGCACGCGATCCGGCGTGGTGTTGGGCGGCCTCGGGGCTTCGCGCCCCGCCGGCGCTCAGGACGGCGGTGCATCCCCCGTGGAGCGCACTTCCACGAGCCCGCTCACGGCGATGCCCGATTCCTCGGGCACGCACAGCAGGTTCACCGAGCGCTCGGTGCCGAACAGGTTGGCGCGCTCGCCGGCGAAGTTGGCGGGGTTGAAGCGCGCAGGGGTGTGCCACCAGAGCCGGTAGCCGTGGGCCTGCACCAGCGCCACGAGCTGCGGCGACAGCGCCGGGTCCTCGTTGCCCACGTACAGCAGCGGGCGCAGCCGCCACAGCGTCTCGCGTGCGCCGCGCAGCACCTCGGCCTCCATGCCACGGGCGGCCACGCGGATCAGCCGCAGCGCGGGCAGCGCCAGGCGGTCGATGGTCTCCATGCCCACCGTGTCGCCGGCGGTGCCGCCGAGGCGCAGCGCGCCGAAGTCAGCGGCCGTGCCGTAGTCCACGGGCGGCACGTGGATCGAACCGCGGGTGGCGCCGAGCGCCTCGAGCACCGGGCGCACCTGGGGCAGGCCGTTGGCCGCCAGGTTCTCGCGCAGCAGGTCGTAGAGCCGGCGCTGGGGCTCATAGGCGATCACGCTGCCCTGCGGCCCCACCACCTTCGCCAGGAACACCGTGTGCGCGCCCACGTGCGCGCCGGCCTCGAGAACCGTGTCGCCGGGGCCCACCAGCTGGCCCAGGAGCGTGAGTTCGCCCTCGGCGTGCTCGCCATAGGCGCCCAGGCTGCGTCCGGCGCCGCGGTCGTGCGCCAGGAAGCGCAGCGTGCCGTGGCGGCAGGCGCGGGTGGCCGCTTCGCCGCCCGGCTGGTCGGGCGCCACTGCCTCGAGCGCCGCGAGCCGCTGCGCGGAGGGACGCTCCTCGTCCATGCGCAGCGCGTGCAGCGTGCGGTCCACGTGGCGCATCCAGTCGGGGCGGCGGACCCAGGCGGCGTGCAGGTTGTCGTCGAAGGACTCCAGCGTCCAGCCGGCACGCTCGGCGGCCAGCCGAAGGCTCTCGCGGGTGTGCAGCGACACGTGGCCGTTGCGCGGCGCCGCGTACCACCACCCGAGACCCACCGAGCCGATGTCGGCCGGCTGCAGCAGCGTGGTGAACAGGAAGGCGCCATCGTCGGCCGTGAGCGAGCGGATGTCGGCGAAGGTGGCGTGCGGATCGGGCGAGTGCTCCACCACCTCGAAGGCCGTCACCAGGTCGAAGCGTCGCGGCGGGCGCGGGTCATCGTCGTGGAACGGGTCGAAGGACGACGCATCGAAGCCGCGCTCGCGCAGCACGCTCGCCATCAGGCCCTCGCCGCCGCCGTAGTCGAGCACGGCGAGGCGCGCGCGCTCGTCCTCGAAGGCCCACGACAGCAGGTCGGCGTTGCCGCGCGGGCGGGTGCCCGTGAAGTCGGGGTCCACGCGCACGTAGTCGGCGTTGTAGATCTCGGCCGCCACCCGGCCGGCACTCCAGCCGTCGATCAGTGGCGTGAACAGGAAGCCGCAGGACGTGCAGCGGAAGTAGTCCACCGCGCGGCCGGAATCGGGCATCACCTTTCCGCGGTGGTCTTCGCAGCTCTTGGAGAAATCCACGGCGCCGAACCAGTCCGACCGCGCGCCGCAGCACTTGCAGGCGAGGGTCCGGGGTGGGGACGACTTGGCGCGGAACAGGGACTTGAGCATCTCAGGCGCGGGAAAGGTTGGACAGGCGGGTGGCGGCGTCGCGCACCACCGGCGTCCAGTCGCGCGGCGTGCGCTGCCGCAGCAGCCGCAGGCTTGGATACCATGGCGTGTCCTCGCGTTCCAGCTGCCAGCGCCAGTCGGGGCTGAAGGGCAGCAGGACCCATGCCGGCACGCCCAGGGCGCCGGCGAGGTGAGCCACCGACGTGTCCACGGTCACCAGCAGGTCGAGCGAGGCGAGTGCGGCCGCCGTGTCGGCGAAATCCGATATCAGCGGCGCCAGGTCGGTCCAGGCCGTCGCTGCCGCACGCCGGGACGCGTCGGCTGCCGCCGGCCCGAACTGCAGCGCGCAGAACTGAACGTCCGGAACGGCCAGCAGCGGCGCCAGCGCCTCGAAGGGCAGCGAGCGGTTCGCGTCGTTGAGGTGCGAGGGATTGCCGGCCCACACCAGCCCCACGCGGGGTCGCCGCAGCGCGGCGAGTGCAACGGCGGCGGCGCCGTCCGGGGGCGCCTGCAGATAGGCGCCATCCCACTGCAACTGGGGTGGAGCCGTCCCGAGGCGGTGGGGCAGGGACAGCAACGGGCAGTGGAAGTCCGCTTCCACCGCCGTGCCCGGCGCCACCACCCTGGCGGGCAGCGATGCCGCCAGCAGCCGCACCAGCGGCGGCTGCGCCTCGATGATCACCTGCGCGCCGCGCGCGGCAAGCAACCGGGCGTAGCGCGCGAACTGCAGCGTGTCGCCGAGCCCCTGCTCGGGCCAGAGCAGGATGCGCCGTCCCTCCAGGGGTTCGCCCTGCCACGGCAGTCCCGGCCCCTGCCGTGCCATGCCCGCGTACAGGCGCGTGCCGAAGCGATGCTCGTACTGCGCGAAGCCCTCGGCCATGCGGCCGGCCACCAGCAGTGTCATGGCGCGCGAGAAGTGCACCTCCGGCGTGTCCAGGCCCGCGGCGAGCGCGCGGTCGGACAGGGCGATGGCCTCGTCCACGCGGTTCTGCGCCACGCGCAGGTTGGCGAGATTGGCCAGCGCCTGGGGCGGAGCGTCCGCCGGTGCCGCGGCGCGCAGCAGCAGCGCCTCGGCTTCCTCGAGCCGGTCGGCCTCGTAGAGCAGCAGGCCGAGGTTGTTGAGCGTCCCGGGGTGCGATGCGTCGAGGGCGAGCGCACGGCGCAGGGCGCGCTCGGCGTCCGCCTCGCGCTTCGCGCCGCGCAGCAGCTCGCCGTAGTCGCACCACAGCGCGGCATCCTCGGGCGAGAGGTCGAGCGCGCTCTCGTAGGCCGCCGTGGCCTCCTCCACCCGGCCCGCGTCGCCCAGGGTGCGCGCCAGCAGCGCGGCCGCAGGACCGGAGGGATCCTGCGCGAGCAGCGCGTGGCATTCGTCCACCGCGGCGTCGTGGCGGCCGAGCGCGCGCAGGCACTGCACGGCGTTCATGCGCGCGGGCGCGAAGCCGGGGTCGAGGGAGAGGGCCTGGCGCAGCGGATCGAGCGCATCGGACGGCCGGCCGCGGGCGAGCATCACGTTGCCCAGCCCCATCCAGGCCGCGGCCTCGCCCGGGTTGTCGGCCAGCGCGGCGCGCAGGGCGCGTTCCGCGCCGTCTAGGTCGCCGGCGCGGGCGGCATCGAAGGCGGCCTGGACCCGGGGCGAGGTCTGTGCCGCCGGCGGCGGAGCGGATCGTCGGGGGCGCAACCAGGACGGCAGGGGCATCGCCGTGATCAGGCCGTGGCCGACAGCCAGTCGCGCCACATGCCCCGGCAGGCCTCCTCGAGCTGGCGGGTGAAGCGCTGCGGGTCGGTGAGCGCCGAGCGCTGCATGCCGGGGCGCAGCCGTGCGCGCAGCGCGGACAGGCGGGCCGGATCGCGCGCGAGCGCCACGGCCAGGTTCACGTAGGCATCGGCATCGTGCGCCACCAGCTCGCCCGCACCCACGGACTCGAGCAGGCTCGTGCCCACGCGGCTGGCGTGACGGTCGCCCGCGAGGCTCACCACCGGCACGCCCATCCACAGCGATTCGCAGGTGGTGGTGGTGCCGTGGTAGGGGTAGGTGTCGAGCTGCAGGTCGAGCCCCGCGAAGGTGGCGAGGTGCTCGCGGTTGCTGGGGATCACCGCCGACAGCGACACCCGCGCCGTGTCCACGCCCAGCGCGGCGAGCCGGCGCATGGTGTAGTCGCGCACGCCCTCGTCCTTCAGCGCGCTGGTCTTCATGACCAGGCGCGAGCCGGGCACGGCGAGCAGGATGCGCGCCCACAGCGCGAGCACGAAGTCCGACACCTTGGCGTAGTTGTTGTACGCCCCGAAGGTGACGTGGCCGCGCTCGATCATGGGCGGCGGGGACACCTCCGGCGCCTCCGCCGGCGGGCGATAGGTGAGGAACACCTCGGGCATGCGCCAGAGGCGCTCCACGTGCTGCGCCTCGGCCGAGGGCGATGGATCGGCGCGCGCGTCCGTGATGCGCCAGTCGAAGGCCTCCAGCCCCGTGGTGTTCGGGTAGCCCAGCCACGTGGCCTGCACAGGCGCCACGCGCCGCGACACCGCCGGCAGGCGCGTCTTGGCGGTGTGGCCGGCCAGGTCCACGAGGATGTCGAGCCGGTCGTCGAGCATGAGCTGCTCCACCCGGTCGTCGTCCATGGCGGCGATGTCGCGCCAGAGCGCGGCGCGCGACTGGATGCGGCGCGTGACCTCGTCCACCTGGGTGTTGTTGTAGTAGCCCACCACCTCGATGGCGCGCGGGTCGTGGTTCTCCAGCACGGGTTCGATGAAGAACGACACCACGTGGTTGCGGAAGTCGGGCGAGAGATAGCCCACCCGCAGGCGCCGTCCGGGGTCGCGGTCGCGGTCGAAGTCGCGCCGGCCTCGGCGCGGCGGGAAGGCCGCGCCGAGGCGCCGGTGCTCGTCGATCAGCTCCTGCGCGGTGGTCTCGGCGCGGTAGTTCAGGCCCAGCATCAGGTTGCTCCACGCCTGGCCGTTGTCGGCCATGAGCTCGATGGCGCGGCGGGTGGCGGCGATGGCCTCGTCGTGGCGGCCCTGCTGCTGCAGCGTGTTGCCGAGGTTCATGTACGAGGCGCCGGAGTCCGGCGCCAGCGCCAGCGCCTCGCGGCAGGCGGCCTCGCACTCGGTGAGCCGCTGGCGCAGGAAATACAGCGCCGCGAGACCCACGTGCGCGCCCACCATGTCGGGCCTGAGCTCGAGCGCGCGCTTGAAGGAAGCCTCGGACTCGGCCGTGAGGTTGAGGTGCATGCGCACCACGCCGAGGTTCATGTGCGCCTCGGGCAGGTCAGGCTCGGCCTCGAGCGCGTGGCCGAGGGCGCCGGCCGCCGCGGCGCTGCGACCGGTCTTGTGCAGCAGGTCGGCGTAGTTCACCCACGCGGCCGCGAAGCCCGGGCGCAGATCCACGGCGCGGCGGAACTCGAGCTCCGCCTCGTCCAGCGCCCCCTGGGCCATGAGCACGCTGGCGAGCACCGAGTGCACCTCCGCATCCTCGGGCGCCAGCGACGCGGCCTCGTGCAGCCGCGACTCGGCGGCGGGCAGGTCGCCGGACACCTCCAGGGTGATGGCATGCTGCAGCAGCGCTGCCGGCAGGCGCGGCGCGAGTTCGGCGGCGCGCCCGTGGGCCTCCAGCGCCTCGGGCATGCGGCCCGCGCTGCGCAGCACGCTGCCGAGGTTGATCCACGCTTCGGCGAAATCGGGGCTGGAGTGCACCGCGCGCCTCAGCACCGCTTCTGCCTCGGCGAGATCCTGGCGCTTGAGCAGCAGCGCGCCCAGGTTGAGCAGCGCCTCGGACTGCTCCGGCGCCGCCGCCAGCACCTGGCGGTAGCAGGCTTCCGCGCCGTCCAGGTCGTCGTCGGCCTGGAGCAGCGTGCCCAGGCCCAGCGCGCCCGCGGGGAAGGCCGGCGCGCGCTGCATGGCTTCGCGGAAGGCGGCGCGCGCGCCCTCGCGATCGCCGCTCTCGGCCAGCGCATTGCCCAGGTTGCACAGCGCCGGCACGAAGCCGGCATCGCGGCCGAGCGCGCCGCGCCAGGCCTCGATGGCTGCGGCGCGCCGGCCCAGGGCGTCCTCGGTGAGGCCGAGCTCGTTCCACCAGCCTGCGTCGTCGCCGTCGCGCTCCAGGGCGCGGCGGAAGGATGCCACCGCCTCCTCGAGGCGACCCTGTGCGCGCAGGCACTCGCCGCGGGAGAAGTGGAAGGCGGCGTTGGTCGCGTCCGCGGCGATGGCGGCGTCGATGCGTGCCAGGGCCGTGGCCACGTCGCCGGTACGCATGGCCACCAGGCCCAGCAGGTAGTTGCCGTCGGCGTGGCGCGGGTCCGCCGCCACCACGGATTCCAGGGCCGTGCGGGCCGCGTCGAGCTCGCCGGCGTTGAAGGCGGCGAAGCCGCGCTGCACGGCGGCGGCGAGGTCGGGAGCGGGCGCGGCCGGCTTGCGCAGCCAGTTCAGCATGGAGTCCTTCGGGTCGATTCGATCGGGCGTGGCAGCGGCACGCAGGGTCCGTGCCGGCGGCTCGCCGGGCTCGCCCGGGGTGCGCCGCGGCCGCGCAAGGCGGGCCATGGCGCGCCCTGCAACCGGCGCTCAGCCCGCATGAGGCAGGCGCGACGCCGCGAACTCGCGCAGTGCCGCCGCGACGCGCGCCGCCACCGAGTCCCAGTCCCACCGCGAGGGCTGGTTGAACACCCGGGCGGTGGGGTACCAGGGCGTGTCCTCGCGCCCGGCGAGCCAGCGCCAGCAGCCGCCGTGGCGCGAGAGCACCCACACCGGACGGGCCAGCGCGCCGGCCAGGTGGGCCACGGCCGTGTCCACGGAGATGACGAGGTCGAGGCCGGCCACCAGCGCGGCCGTGTCGGCGAAGTCGCCCAGCTCGGCGGTCCAGTCGGTGACGGGAAAGGGCGCATCGGGGGCGTGCGCCTCGGCGGCCCGCTCGTTCTTCTGCAGGCTCACGAAGCTCACGCCGGGGACACCGCCCAGGGGCGCGAGCATGGTGAGCGGCAGGCTGCGGCGGCGGTTGACCCGGAAGCCCGTGGGGTGCTCGCGATGGGCGTCACCGGCCCACACCAGCCCCACCCGCAGGCCGGGGAGTGCTTCCAGGCGCGTGCGCCAGTGCGCCGCGCGGGCCGG
The DNA here is from genome assembly GCA_964641005.1 of uncultured Rhodocyclaceae bacterium. Lineage (GTDB taxonomy): Bacteria > Pseudomonadota > Gammaproteobacteria > Burkholderiales. The sequence goes on along the minus strand of CAZXJW010000075.1, from coordinate 4,379 downwards.
ATCCGGGTGGAAGTAGGGCACCTGCGCGGGAATGTGCAGGTGAGGGCCGAGCAGGTGCGGGAGCGACAGCAGCGAGGCGTGCCAGTGGTATGGCGGCAGGGCGTCGCCGAAGGCCACCGCCTCCACGCCGTGCAGGGTGGTCGCGAGCGTGCGCACCGGCGGCTGGACCGCGAGCACCACCCGCGCCCCGCGGGCGGCCAGCAGCGGCGCGTAGCGCGCGAACTGGATCGTGTCGCCGAAGCCCTGCTCCGCCACCACCAGCACCGTGGCGCCGGCCGGATCCTCGCCCTTCCAGGGCGGCCCGGGCATGGGCCGGTGGGCGGCCTTGATCTCGGCGGCCTCGAAGCGCGACTCGTAGTCCGCGAAGCCCTCGGCGTAGCGGCCGCGCTTGAGCATCACGAAGCTGCGGCCCAGGCGCGCGTCGGCGTGAGCCGGATTGCCGGCGAGGATGCGGTCGAAGCACTCGAGCGCGGCGTCGAACTCCTCGAGCTCGTAGTGCGCCAGGCCGCGGCCCAGCAGCGCCCCGTGCAGGTCGGCGCCGCAGCGCTCGGCCTCGCGCCAGGCCGCCACCGCGCCGGCGGGGTCGTCCGCTTCCACGAGGGTGGCGGCGAGGTTGAAGTGCGCCTCGGCGAAGTCCGGCCGCAGCGCCACCGCCTCGCGCAAGCGCGCCACCGCGCCGTCGCGATCGCCGCGCGCATCGGCCAGCAGGCCGAGGTTGTAGGGCATCTCGGCATAGCCGGGCTCCAGCGACCAGGCCTGGCGGAAATCCGCCTCGGCCTCCTCGAGCCGGCCTTCGGCGAAGTGGCGCGCGCCGCGCGCGCCGATGTCCCGGGCGGAAGGCGCCGGGGTGCCCAGCAGGGCGCGCAGCCAGCCTCCGGCGCTCATGGCGTGCACACCTCGCGGAAGAAGCGCTCGAACTCGCGCACCACGTGGTCGTCCTCGAACAGCACGTGGCTTCGGGAGGCCACCTCTCGCCGCGCCACCGCGCGGAACTCCGCGTCGGTGCCCAGGCGCACGGCGAGCGAGACGTAGTGATCCGCATCGCGGGCCACGCACGCCTCCCAGCCCATGCGCCGGTACATGCCGGCCGTATGGCGGCCGCGCTGCAGCGCCCGCGGCCAGGTGACCACCGGCACGCCGGCCGCGAAGGCGTCCAGGGAGTTGTTCATGCCGTTGAAGTGGATCGGGTCGAGCAGTGCATCGGTGGCGCGCATGAGCGCGAGGTAGCGCGGGTGGGGCTGCAGCGGCAGCACGCGCACGCGCGCGGCGTGCGGGCCGAGGCTGCGGCCCAGGCGCTCGAGCAGCAGCCGTGTCCAGTGGGGCTGGCGCGACTCGATCAGCAGCAGTTCTCCGCGCGGGTCCGCCTCGAGGATGGCGCGCAGCAGCGCATCGAACTCCGGGTGCAGGCGGAAGTGGGTGTGGGGGCAGAAGTAGAGCGGCCGGTCGGCGGGCAGGCCGAGCGTCTCCCGCGTGATGGCGGGGTCGGGGGCGGGCGGGCGCAGGTACCAGGCGAGCGTGCCGGCGTCGCGCGCCTGCCAGAGTCGCTCGCTGTAGTGGGACGCACCGTCCGGGGGTTCGTAGAGGTCGCTGGAGACGAACCAGTCCATGTTCGGGATGCCGGTGGTGTCGGGATGTCCGAAGGACAGGCACTGCACCGGCGCGAGCCGCGCGAAGGCCAGCAGGTAGGTGAAGGGGTCCATGCCGATGTCCTGGTAGAACAGGGCATCGAGCTCGAGGGCCGCCACGGCCTCGCGCGCGGCCTGCAGCCGCAGCGGCAGCACCGCGTTGCGGTCGGCCGACGCGCGGATCGCCAGCGCCACCTCGTCACCGGACACAGGCGGCACGTGGATGCAGCTGACCTCGAAATCCTCGCGCGAGAATCGCGTGATCAGGCCGCGGCTGGTCTTGCCGATGGAGTGGGCGCGCAGGAAGCGCGACAGGAAGCCGATGCGCAGCCGGCCCGGCCGCCGCGCCCGGTCCACGTGCGGCGCGGTCCAGGCAAGCGACGGGCAGGCGGCGAGGTGCGCGCGGGCGATGCGCGCCTGCAGGTCGCGGTTGCACTCGCCGTGGTAGGCAAGGTGGAAGTTCGCCGTGCCCACCTCGGCGAGCGGATCGGCAATGGTCACGCCACCGGCCTCGATGGCGTCGAGCGCCGGCCCGATGCGGCCGCGCGCCTCGGCGATCTCGCCGGTGCTCGCCGGGATCACCGGCAGCACCAGGGCATGGCGCAAGCGCGCACCGGCGGATCCCGCGGCGGCCGCGGCCGCGAAGCCTTCCATGGCCTCGCGCCAGCGGCCCGTCTCCTGGAGCGCCTGGGCGCGGTTGGCCAGGGCGAAGGGATGTCCCGGGTCGTGTTCGAGGGCGCGCGCGAAGGCGGCCACGGCCTCCTCCGTGCGCTCGAGACCCTGCAGCGCGGAGCCGCGGTTGTTGTGCGCATCGGCGTAGCGCCCGTCGAGCGCCAGGGCGCGGTCGAAGGCGGACAGCGCCTCGGAGAAGCGCGACAGCGCGTGCAGCGCCACGCCGAGGTTGTTGTGCAGGCGTGCATCCTCGGGGCGCAGTGCGCAGGCGTGCTCGAAGGCCGCGGCGGCGGCCTCCTCGTCGCCGGCGGCGCGCAGCGCGTTGCCGAGGTGGAACGCCACCTGGGCATCCTGCCCGGCGAGGGCCGCGGCGGCGGACAGCGCGGCGAGGGCTTCGTCCGCGCGGCCGGCGTCCAGCAGCGCCACGCCGAGCGCGTCCAGCGTGCCGGGATCCTGCGGATCGAGGCGCGCGGCCTCGCGCCACGCCGCGATGGCTTCCTCCAGGCGGCCCAGGGTGCGGGCGCTCAGGCCCGCGGAGAACGGGAAGGCCGCATTGGCGGGATCGGCGCGGCGGGCCCGGCCGAACCACTCCAGCGCGGTCTCGTGCGCGCCGCGCAGCGCCTCGGCGAGACCGCGCAGGTAGAGCGCGTCGGCGTGGTCCGGGCGCAGCGCCAGTGCCTGCTCCGCGGCACGCTGCGCACCGTCGGCGTCGCCGTCCTGCACCCGCGCGAATGCCTCGTTCAGCGCGAGGGCGAGCGGTTGCGCCGCTGCCGCGCCGGTCGTCGCGGTCCCGGCGCGCGTTGCCGTGCGCGCTCGACCCAGCAGGCGACTCAGCACGACTCCACCAGTGCGCGGCAGGCCCGTTCGAAGTCGCGGGCGAAGCCCGCGGCGTCCGCCAGCGGGCTCGCGGCCACCTCGGCGCGCAGGCGCGTGCGCACCTGCGCCAGTGCCTGCAGGTCGGAGGCGAGCCGCGCCGCGATGCCCACGAAGCCGTCGGCGTCGCCAGCCACCCATTCGGGATGGCCGGCGCGGGCCAGCAGGCTCGCGCCCACCCGGGCGGCGTGGCGGTCCCCGGCCAGCGTCACCACCGGCACGCCCATCCAGAGCGCCTCGCAGGTGGTGGTGGTGCCGTGGTAGGGGAAGCTGTCGAGCGCCACGTCCACCGCTCCGTAGCGCGCCAGGTGGGAGGCGGAATCGGGCGTCGCGCCCTCGAGGACGAGGCGGCCGGGATCGCCGCCGGCCGCGGCGAAACGCTCGCGCAGGCGCCCGGCGGTGAGCGGATGCTCCAGGCCCCGCGCCTTCACCCGCAGGCGCGACCCCGGCACGGCGGCGAGCACCGAAGCCCAGAGGGCGAGCGCCGCGCCGGAGGCCTTGGCGAGGTTGTTGAAGCTGCCGAAGGTGAAGGGCTCGCCACCGGCGGCGGGCAGCGGGGCCACGGGCGGTGCCTCGGGGCGCGCGGGCAGGCACAGGAACCCGGGCAGCCGCACGAGGCGCTCGCGATGACGGGCGTCGGCCCCGCCGGGCGGATCGGCCGCCGCGTCGGTGAAGCGCGCGTCCATGGCGGCCAGTCCGGTGCCGTCGGGATAGCCGAGCCAGGTGGCCTGCACGGGCGCCACGCGCCGCGCGAACACCGGCAGGCGGTTGCCGCCGGTGTGGCCCGAGAGGTCGATGCACAGGTGCAGCCGGTCTGCCCGGATGCGCGCGGCACAGGCTTCGTCGTCCATGGCGGCTACGTCGCGCCACGCGACGGCGAGGCCGCGCAGGCGCGCGGTCAGTGCGTCGTCATGCCCGCCCGCGTGGTAGCAGTACGCCTGCATCGTGTCGCGGTCGAGGTGATGCAGCAGTGGTTCGAGGAAGGCGGCCACCACGTGGAAGCCGAAGTCGGCCGACACGAAGCCCACCCGCAGCGGGCCTTCCCGCGGTGGCATCGGCAGCGCCGGGGCGGCATCGAACCGGTCGCCGAAGGCGAAGTGCTCGCGCGAGAGCGTGGCGGCGTCCAGGTCGTCGCGGTACTGCAGCGTCAGAAGGCGGGCCGACGCCAGGCCGTGGTCTGCGGGACGCTGTTCGATCGCGCGATCGAAC
>CAZXJW010000074.1:0-12287 GCA_964641005.1 uncultured Rhodocyclaceae bacterium | reverse complement strand
ACGATCTCGAGCATCTCCACGTCCTCGCTGTGGCCGATCTCGCGGTGGCGGATGCCCGGTGGCTGGTACACGCAGGACCCGGCCACCAGCCGCACCACGCCCTGCCCCTCGTACTCGAACTCGATCCAGCCCTTGAGCACGTACACCATCTGGAAACCCACGCGGTGCAGGTGCGGCTTGCCGACGAACTCGGCGCCGGGCACGGCGCGGATCACGTGGGCCACCACGGCGCCCTTCGTGGCGTCGCGGACGCCGAGGTCGCGGTACTCGAAGAAGGCGCGCAGTCCGCGCTCGAAGACCGCGTTGCCGGCGTGGCTGACGCGAAAGCCCGTGTCCATGGTGCCGCTGTCCTCCCCGGTGATGCGGCAGCGGCTCCGTCGGCCGTGCCTGCCGATGGCCGTCCCGTCAGTAGCGATGCGGGTCGGCGTAGTTCTCGAAGCGCGTGTTCTCGCCGCGGAAGGTGAGCTTCACCGTCCCGATCGGACCGTTGCGCTGCTTGCCGATGATGATCTCCGCGATCCCCTTGTCGGGGCTGTCGGGGTTGTAGACCTCGTCGCGGTAGATGAACAGGATGAGGTCTGCGTCCTGCTCGATGGCGCCGGAGTTGTGGCTGACGATGCCGTCGGCCAGCCAGGACGCCGGACCGGGGACGGTGAGGTCGAAGACTTCCTGCTCACCCTCGGGTTCGATCGCCACGACGGTATCCCAGAACAGATCACTGTCCGCCCACCGGGCCAGAGCGGGATCCGCCAGCTTCTCCGCGTAGTCGCGGAGCAGATCGCGAGACGGCGCGAAGCGAAAGTGCGAGGAGCCCCCGTACGCCGTACCCCTCAGGCGAGCCATGCCGCGGGTGGTGACGCCGGCAGAGCGCATCCTCTGCCGGACCTCCGCGAAGACTTCGCCCGGCAACGTGTCCACGTTGGTGTTGTGTTCCCGCCCCTCGAGAAGCTCGCGAAGGGCCTGGGCGGGCTCTCGCCGGGGTCCAAACGCACCGACGACTTCGAGGAACCTGAGCTGGGAGGCCGCGCCCGAAACGTCGACGGAAAAGACCGGGCGACTGGAACCAGCCACCACCTTGCGGATCCGAGCGACGATCCCAAGGCGCAGCAGCAGTGCCGCGACATCGGCAGCCAGCCGTGCGCTGCAGGTGGAGAAGTAGACTCTCGGTGCCCCCTTCTGACCGGACTTTCGGAGCGAGATGGAACCGTCCGTCGCCCAGAGGTGTTGAAGGAGGAGTCCCACCTGCCGATTACCCAGCCGGAAAACCTCCGATGGCAGATGCTTCTCGTGGGAGCGCTGGCCGAAGACGCCCAGCTCCCGTAGCCACCGTCCCACTCCCTCGGGATGCCAGCGATTGCCGTTGCCCGCGATCACGAGCTGGTGCCAGGCGCCGCGGCCCGCATGGCGTGCCACGCGGGCGCCGAAGCTCTCGGCGGCAGTCCTCACCGCGTCGCTGTTGGCCTCCGATGCGGTGGTATAGCGCAAGGGCTGGTGCTTGACATAGCTGCCGTCGCCCACGAGATGGCCGAGCAGCACGACGTGCTCGTCGGGCCACTCGATCCGATCCGCAGGCTCCGGGACCTGTCGGGAGAGGGCGACCCGATCACCAGCGCGCACGTCGGCCAGTTCCTTCCATCCGCCGCCCGTGAGGATCCGGTGCCGTCCCGTTGCCACAAGGCTTCTCCCGCTGGCGAGGTGCACCCTGGACACTGGTTTCGCCCCGACGCTCCACACCGCATCCGAACGCGCCGCCACCAGCTTTCCCGACTCGTCCACGGCCCACACCTCGGGCTGTTGCCCGACCAGCTCCCGGATCGGCACCCGGCTCCCGTCCGTGCACAGCACGAGCGTGTCGCCCACAACGCACTCGCGCAGATCCGACATCACCGGCCGCTTGTTCGGCCGCTGCTCCAGGCTGCGGTTGAGCTGCGAGAGCGCGATCACCGGCACGGCGAGCTCCTTCGCCAGCGCCTTGAGCGAACGCGAGATCTCGGAGATCTCCGTGGCGCGGTTCTCGCCGTCGGAGGTGGCGGACATGAGCTGCAGGTAGTCCACCACGATCAGGCCGAGCTTGCCGTACTGCCGGTGCAGGCGGCGCGCGCGGGCGCGCACCTCCAGGGCGTTGAGCGCCGGGGTCTCGTCGATGTGGATGGGCGCCTCGTTCAGGCGACCCACGGCGGCGGTGAGGCGCTGCCAGTCGTCGTCGAGCAGCCGGCCGGTGCGCAGCCGGTGCTGGTCGAGGCGGCCGAGCGATCCCAGCAGGCGCATGACGAGCTGGGTGGCGGCCATTTCCATGGAATACACGGCCACCGGCAGCCCGGCCTCGAGGGCCACGTTCTCGGCGATGTTGATGGACAGCGCGGTCTTGCCCATGGAAGGCCGCCCGGCCACGATGATCAGGTCGCCGGGCTGCAGCCCGGAGGTCTTCTCGTCCAGGTCGGCGTAGCCGGTGGGCACGCCCGTGACGTCGTTGGGGTTCTCGCGGTTGTAGAGCATGTCGATGCGCTCCACCACCTGGGTGAGCAGCGGCGGCATGGCCTGGAAGCCCTGCTTGCCGCGCGAACCCTGCTCGGCGATCTCGAACACCTTCGACTCGGCCTCGTCGAGCAGCTGCGCGGCCTCGCGCCCGCGCGGGCTGTAGGCCGAGTCGGCGATCTCGGTGCCCACCTCGGCGAGCCGGCGCATGATGCTGCGCTCGCGCACGATCTCGGCGTAGCGCCGGATGTTGGCCGCCGAGGGCGTGTTCTGGGCCAGCGAGGCCAGGTAGGACATGCCGCCCGCCTCCACCAGCTCGCCGCTGCGCTCCAGGCTCTCGGCAACGGTGAGCACGTCCGCCGGGCGGGAGCGCTCGATCAGCCGCGAGATGTGGCGCCACACCAGGCGGTGGTCGGAGCGGTAGAAGTCGTCCTCGAACACCAGGTCGGCGATGCGATCCCAGGCCGAGTTGTCGAGCAGCAGGCCGCCCAGCACCGACTGCTCGGCCTCCAGGGAATGAGGGGGCGTGCGGATGCCCTCCACCTGGTGGTCGGCATGCAGCGGGGTGACGGCCTGGGCCATGGAGGGTGCGGGTCGGATTCGGGCGGCGGGACGCGGATGATAGCGCCGCGCGCCCGCCGGGATGCCCTCGGGATGCGCCCCGTGCGCGTCGGGCCGCGGCGACGGCCGCGGGCAGGCCCGCCGCAACCGGCGTAACCTCCTGATCGCACGGCGCTGACGCACCGCCTCCGGAGCTAGACCATGCCCCCGCCCGACGACGCCCTTGCCCCATCGCCGCTGCGACGGATTGCCGACCTTCCCGGCCCGCGCGGCTGGCCGCTGGTGGGCAACATGCCCGGCTTCGAGTCCGGCCGCGCCCACCAGATCTTCGAGGGCTGGGCACGCGAGCACGGCCCGCTCTATCGCGTGAATCTCGCCGGCCGGCGCCTCGTGGTGCTCTCCGATCCCGAGGCATCCATGAGGGCCCTTCGCGACCGGCCCGACACCTTCAGCCGGTCGCACGTGCTGCGACCGCTGTTCGCGGAGCTGGGGTTCGTGGGCGTGTTCGCCGCCGAGGGCGACGAGTGGCGCCGCGAGCGCCCGCTGGTGATGAAGGCGCTCGACCCGGCGCACCTGAAGCGCTTCTTCCCTGTGATGGTCACCGCGGCCCGCCGCCTGCACGACCGCTGGCAGGCGGCAGCCGAGAAGGGCCGTGCCATCGAGGTTCGCAACGACCTGACGCGCTACACCACCGACGTGATCTGCTCGCTCGCGTTCGGCGTGGAAGTGGCCACCCTCGTGAAGGACGACCCCGACCCGGTGCAGCGCCACCTGGATCGAATCTTCGCCGGGCTGCACCGCCGGCTGTTCTCGGCCTACCCGTGGTGGCGGCTGTACCGCACGCGCGCGGACCGCGAGCTGGAGGACTCGGTGCGCGCCGCCGGGGCCGCGGTGCACGGCTACATCGCCCAGGCGCGCGCCCGCATGGAGGCCGACCCTTCCCTGTACGAAACGCCGGGCAACGTGCTCGAGGCGCTGCTCGCGGCGGCCCGCGACGCGAGGATCTCCGAGGCCGAGGTGGCGGGCAACGTCATGACGCTGCTGCTCGCGGGCGAGGACACCACGGCCGGCACCCTGGCCTGGACGCTGCACCTGCTCTCCACCAACCGCGACGCCCAGGAGGCCGCGCGCGCCGAGGCCGCGGCCGCGCTGGGCGATTCGGTGGCCCTGGAGGACTTCGAGTCCGCGCGCGCCCTCCCCTTCCTCGATGCCGTCCTCATGGAGGCGCTGCGGCTCAAGCCCGTGGCGCCCCTGCTCGGCCTCGGGGCCAACGTGGACACCGAGGTCCTCGGCGTGCGCATCCCGCGCGGCACTCGCATCGTCGTGCTGACCCGCAAGCCGGGCATGGACTCCACGCGCTTCCCGGACCCCGAGGCCTTCAGGCCCGAGCGCTGGATCGACGGTTCCGGGCACGCCGCCGATGGCGGTGCCCGCCGCCAGGTGATTCCCTTCGGCGCGGGCCCGCGCTTCTGTCCCGGGCGCTACCTGGCCATGCTCGAGGCGAGGATGGCGCTGGCCACCACGCTGGCCGCCTTCGACGTGCAGCCCGGCGGCGGCGAGGTGCGCGAACTCAACACCTTCACCATGGTGCCGGAGAACCTGTTCCTGCGGCTGGTGCCGCGCGCGCGGCCCTGAGGCGATCCGCGGCCGCGCCCGCCGGGTCTCAGCGTCCCGCGCGCAACTGCTCCACGAACTGCCGCACGCTCGCATCGCCGGGCCGCATTTCCTGCAGCCGCCCGGCCCATTCCAGGGCCTTGTCCCGCTCGCCCCCTTGCGCGTGGAAGATGGCCAGCGCCTGCAGCACCGACGCATCGCCCGGGTCCAGGCGCCAGGCCTCCATCAGCGCCTCGCCGGCGGGCTTGCGGCGGCCCAGCTGCTGCAGCGCAAGCCCCAGGTTGTAGCGCACGCGCGCCCGCCCGGGCATGAGCTTCGCCGCGCGCGCCAGCGCCTCCGCGGCCTCGGGCAGGCGCCTGTCCTCCGCCAGCAGCAGGCCCAGCGAGTACTGCAGCTCGCCGATGCCGGACTGGCGCGCGAGGCCCTCACGCAGGACGCGTTCGGCATCGGTGTTGCGTCCCTGGGCGTTGAGCAGGTTGGCGAGGTTGGCGCGCGCCGGCGTGAAGTCGGGGTCGATGCGCAGCGCGGCGCGGTAGTTCGCCTCGGCCTCGTCCGGGCGTCCGGTGGCGGCCTGCACCACGGCGAGGTTCAGGCGCGAGCCGGGCATGTCCAGCGACACCTCCTGCGCGGCCACGTACTCCGCCAGCGCGGCGCTGAACGCCGCTTCGTGCGCGGCGCGTTCGGCGGGCGTGAGCGAGGACATCGCCCGCGCCGCGGCGATGCGCACCGCGCGCACCGGGTCGCGCAGCAGCGGGCCGAGTGCGTAGCCGCGCCGGCCCGCGGGCGCGGACTCGAGGCTGTCGGCGGCCGCGGCGCGCACCTCCGGGTCGGGATCACGCGTGGCCTCCAGGCGCACGTCCATGGCCGTGTCGGGGTCGCCCCGCAGCAGTGCCAGCGCGGTGGCGCGCACCACGGCCGGCTGGGTCGCATCGCCCGCGAGACCCGCGAGCGCGGACGTGGCCTCGCGCCGTCCGGCGCGCGCCGCGCCGAACACCTCGCCGTAGTGCGCCTCCTGGCGGCGCCTGGGCCCGTACCAGCGCGCCACCTGCTCCGCCGCCCAGGCGGCGCTGCGATCGTCGTGGCAGCCGTTGCACGCGTTGGGCGTGCCCAGCTTCACCGACAGGTCGGGCCGCGGCACGCGAAGGCTGTGGTCGGGCCGTGCCTGCAGCCGCATGTAGGTCTTGGGAGGCATGTGGCAGGCGGCGCACTGCGCGCCGGCCGAGCCCTGGGGATGATGGTGATGCTCCGGGGTGTCGTAGCGACCGGCGGCGCCGGCGAAGGCGGGATCGGCATTGGGCTGCGTTCCGTGGCACTGCAGGCAGGTCCCGTTGCCGGGCGCGCGCAGCGCGCCGCCGTGGGGTTCGTGGCAGTGCGTGCAGCCCACGCCCTTCGCATACATGCGGCTCTGGCGATAGGACCCGTACACGAAGACCTCGTCGTCCTGCTGGCCGTCGGCATGGTAGAGGCCCGCGATGAGCAGGCTGGGCAGGTAGTGGTCGAGCAGCGGCTCGCCGGGAACGGGCGTGGCCGTGAGTTCCGCCCGGCGCGAGTGGCAGGGTGCGCACAGTTCCACCTGCTGGCGGCCGGTGGCGGCGTGGGTGCCCGCGAGCAGCCCCTTGCGCAGGCCGGGTGCATCCGCCGGCGTGCGGCCGCTGCCCCGCGCGGCGGCCCACTGCACGTGCGCCTCGCCCGGTCCGTGGCAGGACTGGCAGGAGACGTTGGGCTCCTTCCAGCGCGAGTCGAAGCTGTCTGCCCGTGCGTCGTAGCGCTTCTCGTAGGCGGTGACGTGGCAGGACAGGCACATGGTGTTGGCCGTCTGGTAGCGGCCGGTCCAGTGCAGAACGTCGCCGGGCGGCGCCTTCTCCCCGGGCAGCAGGTGGAACCAGCGCCGCCCCGGCACGTCCCACGCCACCTGCAGCGCCTGCAGTCGTCCGCCGGGCATGGCCAGCAGGTACTGCTGCACGGGCGACACGCCGAAGGCCTGGCGCACCTCGAAGTCCGCCGGACGGCCGTCGGGGCCGTCGGTGTTCACGCGCCAGGTGTCGCCCTCGCGGAAGAAGCGCGTGGTCACGCCGCGGTGCACGAAGCGGGTGTTGCCGAAATCGCCGGCCACGGTGTCCGCGGACGGCGCGGCCATGGCACGGGCGTGGTGTGAGGCGCCCCAGGCGGCGGCCTCGGCGGCGTGGCAGTCGAGGCAGCGGGCGTTCTCGGCGTAGCTGGGCATGGCCGCCACCGCCGCGGGGCTCGCCGGGGGCGGTGTGTCCGAGGGCCGCGTGAACCGCCAGGCAGCGATGGCGAGCGCGACGACGGCCGCCACGACCAGGAACCACGCGAGCCTCGGCAGAGTGCCGGTGGCGGCCCGGTCCGTCGACGGGGAAGCCGCGACGTCCGCGCGTGCGGAGCCGGCGGCAGAAGCGGGTCTCGCGGCAGGAGGGGCGATCCCTGCCGCGGAGGCGTCTCCGCCGGCCAGCGGCTCTCGTGTCGAGGCCGCCGGGGACTTGCCGCGCCTGCGCCGGCTCATTGCATCGCCTCCATTTCCGGTTCCGCTGCGAATGCTACGACGCGCCCTGGCGAGCCGTCGGGTCGGATCTGCGCCAGCCGTGCATCGCCCGCGCGGGTCCCGCAAAGAAAAAAGCCGCCCGAAGGCGGCCATTCCCTTTCCGGCAGCCGGTGGATCAGGCGGCTTCGCCCAGCACCGACACGGTGATGGTGGCGTGCACGTCGCCGTGCAGCGCGACCACCAGCGGGTAGTCGCCCACCTGCTTCAGCGGCCCCTCGGGCATGCGCACCGCGCCCTTCTCGATCACGTGGCCCTGGGCTTCCAGCGCCTCGACGATGTCGTGGTTGGTGACCGAGCCGAACAGCCGGCCGTCCACGCCCGCCTTGGCGGTGATCTGGAGCATCAGGCCCTCGAGCTTCGCGGCGGCGGCCTGGGCACCGGCCAGCGCCTCGGCCTGGGCCTTCTCCAGTTCGGCGCGGCGCTTCTCGAACTCCGCGAGGTTGGTCGCGGTGGCGCGCTTGGCCTTGCCGTGGGGGATGAGGTAGTTGCGGGCGTAGCCGTCCTTCACCTTGACCACGTCGCCGAGGTTGCCGAGGTTGACGACCTTCTCGAGCAGGATGATCTGCATGGCGCGGCTCCTCAGTGCAGGTCGGTGTAGGGCAGCAGGGCCAGGAAGCGCGCGCGCTTGATGGCCGTGGAGAGCTGCCGCTGGTAGTGGGTCTTGGTCCCGGTGATGCGCGCCGGGATGATCTTGCCGTTCTCGTTGATGAAGTCCTTCAGGATCTCAACGTCCTTGTAGTCGACTTCCTTGATCTTCTCGGCGGTGAAGCGGCAGAACTTGCGGCGCTTGAACAGCGGACGCGAGCCGTCGCCGCGCTTGGTGCCCTTGCCGCCCTTGCCCTTGCCTCGGGAGAATGCCATTTCGTGTTCCTCTCTTCGCTCTGTCCGCCGCTACGCTGAGCCGGCGGCGGACTTCAGTTCGGTTGCATGCAGCACCGGCCAGTCGCTTCGATGGCTGGCCCGTGCCAGGAATCCCTTCACCTCGACTTCGTCGCCTTCCCGGAGCCTGCGCGCCGCATCGGCCGTCTCGCCCACCGCCACCACGCGCAGCGAAACCTGCACGTCGCGGGGATGGCCCGATTCGACCTGGCGGGAGGCGTGCTGGAGCGTGAACCGCACCGAGGGCACGCCCGCGGGGGAGAACCGCACCGGCTCGACCGCGGCCACCTGGCCGGCGAGCACGACGCGATTGCCCGTCACGCCGGGTCCGCGCGCTCCGTCAGGCAGCCGGCGCCGCGGCCGGCGCGGCCGCCGGGGCCGCGGGCTTGGCCTCGCCGCCCTCGGCCGCCTGCGGGGCGGTGAGCGACTTGGACTTCTCCTCGCGCATCATGGGCGAGGGCGCGGTCTCGGCCTCGCTCTTCTGCACGGTGAGGTGGCGCAGGACGGCGTCGTTGAAGCGGAACGCGGTCTCGATCTCGCCCAGCGTGGCCTGGTCGCACTCGATGTTCATGAGCACGTAGTGGGCCTTGTGGATCTTCTGGATGGGGTAGGCGAGCTGCCGGCGGCCCCAGTCCTCGAGCCGGTGGATGACCCCGCCCTTGGCGGTGACCATGCCGCGGTAGCGCTCGACCATGGCGGGCACCTGCTCGCTCTGGTCGGGATGGACGATGAAGACGATCTCGTAATGCCGCATGGATTCTCCTTGTGGGATGTGCCCCCCGGCATGCGAAACCGGTGGAGCAAGGGTTGGGACCGGCGCTGCAAGGCCCGTCTGGAGCCTGCCGGCCGAGGGACTTCGCGCCCCCGGGCCGGGTCGAGCACCCGTCCTGGTGCCCCGGCACGGCGCGGGCCGACCGGGAAAAGCCCGCGACTATACCGGAAAGACCTTCCTGATCAAAGCCCTCAGGCCTCCTTGCGGCGCTGGCGGCTCGCCTCGTAGAGGCATACCCCGGTGGCCACCGACACGTTCAGGCTCTCGACGGAGCCCGACATGGGGATGCGCGCCAGGCGGTCGCAGCGCTCCCGGGTGAGCCGGCGCAGGCCGGTTCCCTCGGCGCCCAGCACCAGCGCCAGCGGGCCCGACAGGTCCACGTCCCACAACGCCGCGTCGGCCTCGTCGGCCAGGCCCACCACGACCAGGCCGCGTTCCTGCAGTTCCTCGATGGTGCGCGCGAGGTTCGTGACCATCACGTAGGGCACGGTCTCCACGGCACCGCTGGCCACCTTCTCCACCACCGGGGTGATGCCCACGGCGCGGTCCTTGGGCGCCGCCACGGCATGCACGCCCAGGGCGTCCGCCGAGCGCAGGCAGGCACCGAGGTTGTGCGGGTCGGTGACGCCGTCGAGCAGCAGCAGCAGCGGTGTCTCTCCGCGGGCCTGCAGCGCGTCGAGAACCTCGTCCAGGTCCGGCACCGGCTCGTCGCCCGGCACGGCACAGGCCACGCCCTGGTGGCGCACCCCGGGCAGCATGCCGTCGAGGCGGTCCACCGGCACCTGCTGGGCGCGGATGCCCTTGTCCTTCGCCAGCAGCAGCAGCGCGCGCATGCGCGGGTCCTCGCGGCCGCGGTCGACCCACAGTTCGCGGATGGACTCGGGGCGCTGCTTGAGCCGCGCGCCCACGGCATGGAAGCCGTAGACCATGCGGCCACCGGGGCCGCGGGCGGGTGCCTCGCGTTCGGCGCCTTCGCCGCGCTCGCGCGTCCCGCCCCGGGTTTCCCCGCGGTCGCGCACGGCCCCCCCGCCCTCGCCGCTGCCGCGCGCACCGAAGCGGCGGCTCATCGCCGGCCTCCGTCGGCCAGCACGAACTCGAGCCGCGAGGAGTCCATGTCCACCCGCACCAGCTTCACCTTGAGCCGGTCGCCCAGCCGGAAGCGCTGGCTGGTGCGCTCGCCCAGCAGCTGGTGGCGGGCGGCATCGAAGTGGTAGTAGTCGTTGCCCAGCTCGGAGATGTGCACCATGCCCTCCACGTACACCGCGTCCAGGGCCACGAACACCCCGAATCCGGCCACGCCGCTGATGGTGCCGTCGAACACCTCGCCCACGCGGTCCTGCATGTAGAAGCACTTCAGCCACGACTCCACCTCGCGGCTCGCCTCGTCGGCGCGGCGCTCGGTCATGGAGCAGTGCTTGCCCAGCTCGGCGAGGTCGCGCTCGGGAAGCCGCTCGCCGGCCAGCACGGCGCGGATGGCGCGGTGGATCACCAGGTCGGGGTAGCGCCGGATGGGCGAGGTGAAGTGGGTGTAGGACTCGTAGGCCAGGCCGAAGTGGCCCAGCGGCTCGGGGCTGTACTGCGCCTGCTGCAGCGAACGCAGCATCACCGTCTGCAGCAGCTCGGCGTCGGGACGGCCCTTCACCCGGGCCAGCAGCTTCGCGTAGTCCGAGGCGTGGGGCTCGTCGCCGCCACCCAGGACCAGGCCGAACTCGGCCAGGAAGCCGCGCAGCCGATCGAGCTTCTCGTCGGTCGGCCCCTCGTGGACGCGGTACAGGGCCGGGTGCTCGCGCGACTGCAGGAAGTCCGAGGCGCACACGTTGGCGGCCAGCATGCACTCCTCGATGATGCGGTGCGCGTCGTTGCGCTCGGTGCGCTCGATGGAGGAGATCTTGCCGTCGTCGCCGAAGATCATGCGCGTCTCGACGGTCTCGAAGTCGATGGCCCCGCGCTTGGCGCGCGCCGTGGCGAGCACGCGGTAGAGCGTGTCCAGCGCCTTCAGCTGGGGCAGCAGCGGCGCGAGCCGCTTCGCCGCCTCGCCACCAGGCTCGGAGAGCGCCGACCACACCTCGGTGTAGGTCAGCCGCGCGTGGGAATACATCACCGCGGGATAGAAGCGATAGCGCGCGATCTCGCCACGTGGGCCCACGTCCATCTCGCAGGCCATGCACAGCCGCTCCACGCGCGGATTGAGCGAGCACACGTCGTTGGACAGCGCCTCGGGCAGCATGGGGATCACGCGCCGCGGGAAGTAGGCGGAGTTGCCGCGCTCGCGCGCCTCGCGGTCGAGCACCCCGCCGGGGCGCACGTAGTGGCTCACGTCGGCGATGGCCACGTAGAGCTTGAAGCCCTTGCCCTGGGGCACGCACAGGACGGCGTCGTCGAAGTCGCGCGCGGTCTCGCCGTCGATGGTGACCAGCGGCAGCTCGCGCAGGTCCTCGCGGCCCTTGAGGTCCTTCTTCGCCACCGGCTGCGCCACGCGCTCGGCCTCCGCCAGCGCCTCGGGCGAGAACAGGTGCGGCAGGCGGTGCTTGCGCACCGCGATCTCGATCTCCATGCCGGGATCGGCCACGTTGCCCAGCAGCTCCACCACGCGCCCCACGGGCGGGCTGTGGGGGGCGGGCTGCTGCAGGATCTCCACCACCACCACCTGGCCGGGCTGGGCGCCGCCGCGGCCGTCGGCGGGGACGAGCACGTCGCGGGTCAGCCGCCGATCCGAGGGCACCACGCGGGCGATGCCGTGCTCGAGCTCGAAGCGCCCCACCAGCGTGGCGTTGGCCCGCTCGAGCACTTCCACGATGGCACCTTCCACGCGTCCGCGGCGGTCCAGGCCGCCGGGACGGGCCATGACGCGATCGCCGTGCATGGCCTTCGCCATCTCGCCCGGTGGCAGGAACATGTCCGGTGCGCCGTCGTCGCGGTTGAGGAAGCCGAACCCGTCGGGGTGGCCGATGACCGTGCCGGGGACGAGGTCGAGCTTCTCGGCCACGCACAGCGCGCCGCGCCGGTTGACCATGATCTGGCCCTCGCGGGCCATGGCCTGCAGGCGGCGGTGGAAGGACTCCTCCTCGTCGGGTTCGATGGCGAGCTGCTCGGCGAGCTCGTCCTCGTGGATGGGGGCGCCGGCCTCGCTCATCAGCTCGAGGATGAACTCGCGCGAGGGCAGCGGGTTGTCGTAGCGCGTGCGCTCGCGTTCCAGGTTCGGATCGGACAGGCGCAGCGCGCGGGCGGCCTTGCGGGACGCCGGGGGTGTTTTCTTGCTCATGGATGCCTTCGGCCGTGACGGCCATTTGGGGGTGCGCGGCCCGGGCCGGCAGGTTTGACAAGGCAGGGGCTTGCCGCTAAATTCCGCGCCCTCGATGCCGAGATGGCGGAATTGGTAGACGCACCAGGTTCAGGTCCTGGCGGGGGCAACCCTGTGGAGGTTCG
>CAZXJW010000073.1:0-12365 GCA_964641005.1 uncultured Rhodocyclaceae bacterium | reverse complement strand
CCCCGGCTGCCTCGCAGAAGCGCGCGCGAAACGTGGCGCGCGCATCCACCACGCCGGCACGGGTCGCCGGCACGAGGGCGAGCGGCACGCCCTGCGTGGAGTAAGGCGACAGCACGGGCGACGCGCAGCCGGCAGCGAGCGCCGCCGCGCACCCCGCCCACCGCATTCCGGGGAAACGGTGGCCCATGGCGCTAGTAGAGCGTGCTCGGCGCCAGCATGAACACCACGTCCTCGATGCGCTGCAGGAAGCCGCGGGCCGGCTGCGAGGTGAGGGTGCCCCGCGACGATGTCCACGTGACGTGGCCCGGGGGCACCACGTCCACGCGCCAGCTCCGGTCGGGCGCGAGGTCGCGCTCCATGTGCTCCGCGAGTCGCAGCGCCAGCGGCACGCTGTCCACGATCACGCCCATCTCCAGGTTCCACTTCGAGGAGCGCGGGTCGAAGTTCATGGATCCCACGAACACCTGCCGCCTGTCGACCACGGCGGCCTTCGTGTGCAGCCCTGAGAAGTCCGAGTTCACGGGCGGCGTGTCCGTGTACTCGCGGATGGGCGCGTCGGCGCGCAGTTCGTGCAGTTCCGCGCCGTTGCGCACCAGCGGACGGCGCCAGTGCTTGTAGTGGCTGTTCACCGCCGGGACGTCGTGGGACTCGAGCGAGTTGGTGAGCATGCGAAGGCGCACGCCTCGCTCGCGCATTCCCTTCAGGTCGTCGATGCTGCGATCGGACAGGATCACGTAGGCGTTGGTGATCAGCACCTCCTCGCGCGCCTGCAGGAACATCTCCCGAAGGGCGGGGCCGACCCCGCGCGCGATCCCGCCGCCGGAGACGTCGTCCCAGACCATGCGCGTGCCGCCCGGCAGCAGCGCTTCGCCGGTGCGCTCCAGCTCCGCATCCCACTGTCGCGGCGTCGCGGGAAAGGACGAGAGCCGGTCCGACCTCGCCACCACGGCGTCGATCTGTCCGCGCACCTTCGAGAGCGCCCTCGCGTCCACCTTCCGGCCGAAGGCGGACACGGGTGTCACCCACGCGCTGTTCCAGAAGCTGTCGAACAGCTCCGAGGACTGCCGTACCACGGGACCGGTGGCGATCACGTCGAGGTCGTAGAAGTTGAACCTGTCCTTGAGCCCGAAGTACTCGTTGCCGATGTTGCGCCCGCCGAGGATGACGGCGCGGTTGTCGGCCAGGAACAGCTTGTCGTGCATGCGGTGGTTCAGCGCGACGAAGCGCGTGAACCCCTCGCCGGCCTTGGCGGCGAGCGAGCGGCCCTGCCAGGCGTTGAACAGCCTTACCTCGACGTTGGGATGCAGGTCGAGCGCCGCGATGGCGTCCTCGCCGGATATGACCAGCAGGCCGTCGAGGATCAGGCGCACCTTCACGCCGCGGTCAGCCGCCTGGAGAACGCGCTGCAGCAGAAGCAGGCCGGCGTCGTCACCCCACCAGAAGTAGTACTGCAGGTCGAGCGAGCGGGTGGCGCTGTCGGCGAGCATCAGCCGCGCCTCCAGGGCCTCGCGGTTGGCGGGCAGCAGGGCGAGGCCCGACAGGGCCGGGTCGGGCGTGCGCGAGGCGAAGGCGGATTCGAGGCGCGCCAGCGGACCGGCGGACGCCGGTTCCAGGGCGACCTCGACGGGGGGGCGGAGAGCCGGGTCGGGACGCGGCGGACCGCTGGCGCAGCCGCCTGCCAGGAGCGCTGCGAGGCCCAGCACGGTGCCGGCGGCAAGCGCGGCGGTGCCTCGCGCCGGCGTCACCTGAAGTAGCTGCGCCAGTCGAACACCACGCGCAGGCCGGCCATGGGCACGGTGCGCAGCTCGGGCAGGGGCGCTCCGGGCGCGACCGTCTCGCGATGCAGGGGACGGTCGAAGCCCACGTAGAACTGCACCAGCAGCCCTGAGCTCTGGTCCACGGAGAAGCTGCGGAACGGCCGGTACTCGACCACGGGGAACTCCACCTGCATGGAGCGCATGCGGATGTCCGTGACGGTCGCCCCGGCGGGGATGCCCACCACGTCCTCGCCGTTGTACCCGTAGAAGCTCAGGCCCACCTCGCGCCCGAGCACGAACTGGAACCGTCCGATTGGCGTGGACATGCCCGACTGCCAGGGGATGAGTCCGCCGTTGCCGGCCTGCACCGCCATGCGTTCGAGCGTCTTCGGGGAGGCGAGGGCGAGCACCGGAGCGGCCAGGACCAGGTCGCCGGGAACGAGCCAGAACGGAACGCGCAGGCGCAACGTGATGGCGGACCGGCTGGGTACCACCGTGGCCCCTTCGCCCGAGGTGGCGCAGGCCTGGGACTGGGTGCACGCCAGCGTGCGGGTGACGGCGTCCTGGCGCACGCCGAGTTCCCCGAAGACCAGCCCGTCGCCGGACTCGTTCAGCACGCCGTCCAGGCCGAGGCCCGCGCGCACCGCGAGGTCGAGCCCGCCCGAGCCGCCCACGTCCGTCTGCCCGGCGCCGAAACCGCCGTACACCGTGCTGGCGCGGGCGCCGGCGGACATGCCGATGAAGGGGCCGATCTCGGCACGGAACCGCGGCAGCTCGCCGATGCCCGCCGCCAGCGCCGGCAGGGGCGTCTGCACGAGAACCGGCGTCATGGCCCGCAGCGCGTCGATCGATGCGACGCGTCGCTCGAAGCGAGCTTCGCGGCACACGTCGAAGTCGTCCGGCCCAGCAGCGGTGGCCATGGCGTCGCCGGCATCGCGCGGCACGCTGCCCACGCCCGCGAAGGCGTCGAGCAGCTGTTCGAGGCTGGTCCGCACCGCCTTGCCGGCCCGCTCGGCATCCTCGGGACGCATGTGGGCATCGCCGAGCAGCACCACCCGCTCCCCGGCGAAGGTGACGGTCTCGAGGCCGCGCTCGTTGTAGTAGTCGTGGGTGCCCTTGCGGCCCGCCACGTCGCCCCAGGAGCCCGCCACGTGGCCGGCGGCGAAGGCGTCCTGCAGGAAGTGCAGCGCGAAGGCCTCGTCGGCGAAGGCGGCCAGCGTGAGCTGACTGCGCAGCGCCGGGTCGGTGGCCCCGGTGGCCCGCGCGGCCTTGTCGAGCGCACGCACGTGGAACCACGCATAGGCGCCGACTCCATTCAGTTCGGCACCCAGGCCGAGGATCATGCGTCCGTAGTCGTCGAGCGTGGTGCCCACCGAGGGCCGGGGCAGCAGGAAGTGGACGTTGTTGGCGCCGGCCCGGGTGGCGTAGTCACGGTCGGCGCGCTGCAGGTCGATGTCGGCGTTGCGGATGGCGTTGACGCGCTCGTCGCGGCGCTTCGCGCGCGCCAGCTTCTCCTTGAGCCTGGCGCTCACGTCGGCGACCTTGAGCATCCAGTCCTGGCGCAGCACGCTGTCGATCATGTCGCGAGGGGAGCAGGAGTGGTCGCCTGCGATCGCGGGCAGCGCCGCGAAGTCGATGCATTCGGGCCGCCGGCCCTGGCCCACCTCGGCCGGACGCGGGCACAGCCGCGATTCGTGGCCCGTTCGCGCGGTGCTCCAGAGCTGCGTGATCAACGCGAGCCGGTCGGACGGGAGCGACTGCAAGGCCACGACCGCGATGTCGCGGTGCTCCGGGTAGACCCAGGCGAGCGCCCCGGTGGCGGGCAGGACGAGGGCCGAGGCACAGGCCAGCAGCACGAGACGGCGCAGGGAAGCGGTGCACGCATGCGGTGCAGCGCGGGAGAGCTTCATGGAGCCGGACGTTATCACGAGCGCCCCGCGGCCGATGCGGGCGCGGCCCGTTCCGGGGATGGGGTATCCTTGCGCGCCCCTTCCCGGATCCACCCCATGGGAACCCCTCCAGCCGACGCGCCTTCACCCTGCATCCAGGTGTGCCAGATCGACACCGGCAGCGGCCTGTGCCGCGGCTGCCTGCGCACCCTCGAGGAGATCGCGAACTGGTCGAGCATGGGGAACCAGGAGAAGCGGTCCGTCCTCGCCCGCCTGCCGCTGCGTCGCGACCGCATCCCCGCCCTGCGCTGAACGCCGGTCTGCCGCAGCCGGCACCCGTCCACCCCGCCATGCCCCTCTCCCAGCCCGCCGCCCGTTCCCTGGTACACACCCGCCGCGTGGAGTGCAGCGGCCACGCCCGCGACGACGGCCTCTGGGACATCGAGGGGCACCTCGTGGACACCAAGAGCCGCGACATCCCCACCGTGGAGCGTTCGTCGGGCCGCATCGCCGCGGGCGAGCCGCTGCACGAGATGTGGATCCGGCTCACCGTCGATCTGGACCTGGTCATCCACGAGGTGGAGGCCGTCACCGACTGGGGGCCCTACCAGGGCTGCGGCGCCATCACGCCCAATTTCCAGGTGTTGAAGGGCGTGCAGATCAAGGCGGGCTTCACCCAGAAGACCCGCGAGCTGCTCGGTGGCACCCGGGGTTGCACCCACATGGTGGAACTGCTCGGCCCCGTGGCCACCACCGCATTCCAGACCATCTACGCGGCGCGCGAGCGCGTGCGCCCCGCGGGCGCCGATGGACGCAAGCCTGGGCTGGTGGACAGCTGCCACATGTACGCCTCCGACGGTCGCATCGTGCGCAGCCGCTGGCCGGCCTTCTACACCGGCCCCGCCGACCCGCCCGCGCCATGAGGCGTGCGAAGCTGCGGCGGGTGGTGGTGCTGCCCGCCGCTTCGGTCGTCCCGGCACGGTCGCAGCCCGATCTCGAGCCCGCCGTGCGCGCCGCCTTCGACCAGGCCTTCGGCGTGAGCACGGCGCGGCAACGCCTCGCCGTGGGCCGCCGTGGTGCCGAACACGAGTACGCCCTGCACGCACCCGGCGCGGTGATCGGCGCCATCGTCACGGCGCCGTGGGCCGGGCCCGCGGATCCCCGATCCGGTGCCACGCCCGGGCAGGACCGTGCCGCGGCCGAGCTGCTCTGGCTGTGCATCTGGGAGGGCCGCGAGCGGCGGGTGCTGCTGGCCACCGACCTCGAGCTCGCCCAGCGCCTGGTGGCGCGCTACCAGGGCTGCTACCTCCCGGCGCAGGTGGAAGTGCACCACTGCGACCCGCGGTCCGGGTCGCTCTATTTCGCCGGCCGCCTCGGAGGAGAATGATGGCCAATGCCCGCCCCGGCCCGCTCGCGGGCATCCGCGTGCTCGACCTGACCCGGCTGCTGCCGGGCCCCGTGTGCACGCTGCACCTCGCCGATCTCGGCGCCGACGTGATCAAGATCGAGGACACGGGCGCGGGCGACTACGCGCGCAGCCTGGGCATGCCGCCCGGCCGCGAGGCGCCGGTGTTCCTGGCCATCAACCGCAACAAGCGCGGCATGCGCCTCGATCTGAAGAAGCCGGAGGGCGTGGAGGTCTTCCTGGAGCTCGCCGCGAGGGCGCAGGTGGTGATCGAAGGCTTCCGGCCCGGCGTGGTGGATCGCCTGGGCGTGGGCTACGAGGCGGTGCGGGCGGTGAATCCCGCCATCGTGTATTGCGCCATCTCGGGCTATGGGCAGACCGGCCCCTATCGCGAACTCGCCGGCCACGACCTCAACTACAACGGCTACGCCGGCTTCACCGACCAGGCGGCCGTGGCGGGCGGAGAGCCGGCCATTCCGAACCTGCAGGTGGCCGACATCCTCGGCGGCGCGGTGGTGCCGGCCATGGGGATCCTGGCGGCGCTGGTGGAGGCGCAGCGCACGGGTCGGGGACGCTACATCGACGTGGCCATGACCGAGGGCGTGCTCGCCCACAACCTCCAGGCGCTTGCGGCGGTGGTCTCGGAGGGTCGGGCGCGGCCCGCGGGCGAGGACCTGCTGTCGGGACGCGAGGCCTGCTACCAGGTGTACCGGACCCGCGACGGGCTCCACATGGCCGTGGGCGCGCTCGAGCCGAAGTTCTGGGACGAGGTGTGCGAGGTGCTGGGCCGCCCGGACCTCAAGCCGCACCACTGGGCGCGCAACCGCAACCCGGCGCCCGCGGTGGAAGCGCTGCGAGCGATCTTCGCCACCCGCACCCGGCAGGAGTGGGTGAAGGCCTTCGAGGGCCACGACTGCTGCGTCTCGCCGGTGCTGCGCATGGAGGAGGCGATGCACGATCCCCAGCACGTGGCGCGCGGCATGTTCGTGAAGTCGCCCCATCCGGCGGCGGGCGAGGTGCTGCAGATGGCGCCGCCGCTGCGCATGTCGGACCTGGACTTCGAAGTGCAGCGGCCCGCGCCCGCGCCCGGCGAGCACAGCCGCGAGGTGCTGCGCGAGGCCGGCTACGACGAGGCACGCATCGACGCGCTGGCAGCCTCGGGCGTGATCGCCTGAGACGCTTCGACGCTCAGTTGTCCTCGGGGCCGCGCAGCCAGTAGCCCACCGTCTCGGGATTGCTGGCGATCCAGCGGCGCGCCGCGGCGCGGGCGTCCATCTTCTCGACGTTGATCCAGTAGTCCATCTGCGTGACGGCCTTGACGTTGAGCTCGATGCGCCCGAGCAGCTCGCGGGTCTTGCGCGGCAGCTTCGCCGCCCATGCCTTGTTGGCCACCAGCCAGGCGGTGTTGTCGCCCCCCAGGAACTGCTCCGGCTCCTCGAGGATGCGCAGACGGTGGGCGCGGTTCAGGTACTGCGGGCGCCACAGCGGCATCACGAACCAGTCCTTCGCGGCGATGCGGGCGTCGAAGTTCGCCAGCCAGTCCTTCGCCGGACCCGGCACCAGTTCGTAGCCGGCCTCGCCGAGGCCGTAGTGCTCGAAGATCTTCTTCGAACCGATCATCAGGCCCGAGTCCGGCAGCGTGCCACGGATGGTCTTCGACATGCGCGCGGCCACCTCCGGTCGCTTCAGGTCGGCGACGCTCCGCACGTCGGGCGGCACGTAGTCGGGCACCGCCCAGTACAGGCGGGCGTCCTCGAACAGCACGCCGATCTGCACCAGGTCGTCCTTGTACTCGTCCCAGTAGCTCTTGTGGGCATGGGGCAGCCACGCAGCCACGAACAGGTCGACGTCGCCGGCGGCCACCTTCGGAAAGATGGCCGCGTGACTGCCCGAGGACACGGCCACGTTGAAGCCCTGCCGCTCGAGCACCAGCTGGACCACGGCGGCGGTGGCCTGGTAGAAGCTCAGGTTGACGTGGCCGATGGAAGCGTACTGGGCGCGGGCGGGCAGGGCGGCGCACAGGGTGAGCACGATGGCGGCGATGGATTGGCGCAGGGACGGCATCGGGTATTCCTCCAGGAAGCGGATGTTTCAGCGCCCGCGGGCGAGCCGCCGCGCGAGCAACTCGGGCAGGTTGGGCAGCCGCGGCGGGCCGAGCGCCAGCCCGACGGCCACGCCGGCGGTGTTGGCCGCCATGTCGGCGGCCGAGAAGGTACGGTAACCCGTGGCGAGTTGCACGAACTCCATGACGACGCCGAAGCCGGCCAGCGCGGCAGCGCTGCGCCAGCGGCCGGCGCGATCCGGCGCGAGCTGCACGAACCAGAAGGTGAGCACCGCGTAGGCGGCGAGGTGCTGGAGCTTGTCGCCCTGCTCGACGTCGAGCTCGGGAGGGCGGGGCGTGACGTACAGCCACAGCAGCAGCGCGACCCCCGACCAGGCGATCGCCCGCCATGCGGCGAACACGGTGGAGCGTTCCATGGGCCGCGAGGCTACCAGCGCGGACCGCGACGCGGCACGCGAGCCCAAGGGCGTTGTCGGGCTGGGCACGTCACGGTCGTGGCGCCATGCGCTAGAAGTACAGCGCCGCGTAGCCCAGCAGACCGTACCAGCTGTGATCGATGGTGAGGCGTGCGTTGTCGCCGGTGCCCTCGGCATTGAGCGCGAAGCGGTTGTACGCCAGCCCCAGCGCGAAGGGCTTGAAGAGGCGGTACTCGACACCGAGGAGGATGTCGGTGAGCGAACCCTGGAACTGGTCGTTGATGTTGACGAAGAAGTTCTCCATCTTGACCATGCTGGTCCACTTCTCGCCGAGCCGGTAGTTGAGCATCACTCCGAGGATCGGAAGCGGCGCGGTGACCGACTTGGACTCGGAGCGCGAGCCGGTGGTCACCTCCGAGAGCGAGGCGTCGATGCCGATGGCGTGCAGGCCGGCGGAAACACCGAGCTCCACGTCCTCGTTGCGGTAGAAGGAGTACGTGTAGGCCGCCTTGAGCACGCTCAGCCGCAGTTCGCTCCGGATGTCGGCGCTGATCGGGAAGGTCTGGTCGCCGAAGTCGATCTGCTCGTTGATGGTCCGCCGGCCCTTCAGGTCGAGCTGGTACCAGCCGACGTCCAGGCGGTGATGGGTGGCGAAGCGGTAGTAGGAATCGACGCGGCCCACGGTGGCGGAGGTATCCCCGCCCAGGGTGCGATCGAAGTCGACGAAGGAGCCCACGGGCGCCTGGGTCGAATCGAGGCGCAGGCGCGTCTCCACGTCGCGCACGGCGAAGCCGCCCGCCCGGATCATGAAGCGCTCGGGAAGCAGGAGGCGGGCCCTGGCGCCGTCCTCGTCGTGGGCGAGAACGACCCCGGGGAGTCCGGCGGCCAGGGAGATGGCGGCGAGCAGCAGCGCCCGCGCGGCGCTCGCGATCCGGCCTGCCGGCCGTCTTGCCTCCAGCGGGACCAGTGCTGACACCGGCGGCTCCGGGTTCGGGTGGTGGACGGGCGACACTCTACTGCCCCGGCTTGAGCGTTCCGCCCTTCTGTCGCGGCGGAAACTCCCGCAGCGACTGCTCGTGCCCGGCCAGCGTGTCGCGGATGAGCCCGCCGAGCCACGCCTTGCGCATGGCGATCTTGTTGTTCATGAGGCCGTCGTGCTTCTCGAAGGGGTCCATGCGCAGGTTGAAGATCAGCGCGCTGGGCTTGTTCCAGTCGAAGAAGCCCTCGCGCGCCTTGAGATGGAACTTCCAGTTGCCAAGCCGCAGCGCGGTGAGCTCCGACTCGTTGTAGTAGATGAAGTGGTCGCGCGCCGACGGAGCGCCGCTGGTCCAGTGGGCGATGTTGTCCACGCCGTCGATCCTCACCTTGTGGCTCTCCGCAAGCTTCGCCCCCACGTCCTTGACGCCGGCCGCCGAGGCGAGGGTGGTGAACATGTCGAGGTGGGCCTGGATGCCGTTGGACACGCTGCGCGCCGGGATGCGTGCGGGCCAGCGCACCAGCATGGGCACGCGCACGCCACCTTCCCAGGTGGTGGCCTTCTCGCTGCGGAACGGCGTGGTGCCGCCATCGGGGAACTCGTAGGCCATGGGACCGTTGTCGGTGGTGAACACCACGATGGTGTCGTTGGAGATGCCGAGGCGGTCGAGGCTGTCGAGGATCCGGCCCACGCTGTCGTCGAGCTGCAGCATGCCGGCCCCGTAGACGTCGTCCTCGGTGGTCATGCCGGCGATGCGCTCGACGTAAGCCCTCGGCGGATGGGTGTAGAGGTGCATGCGGGTGGTGTTGTGCCACACGAAGAAGGGCTTGCCGGTCTTCACGGCGCGCTCCATGAATCCGATGGTGCGCGCCTCGAACTCGTCGTCCACGGTCTCCATGCGCTTGGGGTCGAGCGCACCGGTGTCCGTGCACTTCTGCCGGCCCACCCGGCCGAAGCGTGGATCCACGGTCGGGTCGTCCACGTCGGTGGCACGGCAGTCGAGCACGCCACGCGGCCGGTAGCGGGCGTTGAATCCGGGGTCTTTCGGCCAGTCGAGCTGGAAGGGCTCCTCCTCGGAGTTGAGGTGGTAGAGGTTGCCGAAGAATTCGTCGAAGCCGTGCACCGTGGGCAGGTGCTCGTTGCGGTCGCCCAGGTGGTTCTTGCCGTACTGGGCGGTGAGGTAGCCCGCCTGCTTGAGCACCTCGGCGAGCGTCGGGTCGCGCTTGTCCAGTCCGATGGGCGAGCCGGGCAGTCCCACGGTGGTGAGACCGGTGCGGATGGGCATCTGGCCGGTGATGAACGCCGCCCGGGACGGCGTGCAGGTGGGCTCGGAATAGTGGTCGGTGAACAGCAGCCCCTGGTCGGCGATGCGGTCGATGTTGGGCGTGCGGGTCATGATGCCGCGGCTGTAGGCGCTGACGTTCATGAGGCCCACGTCGTCGGTCATGATGACGAGGATGTTGGGCGGGGCGGCCAGCGATGGGCCGGCGGAGAGCAGGGTGGCTGCGGCGAGGGCAAGGGCGGAGACGAGCTTTCGGATCACTGGTTTTCCCCGTTGTCGGTGAGGCGGGTGACGGCCGGGCGCGCGCAATGCACCTGCAACGCACCCAAGTATATTGTCTCTTCCATGCATGACGCTTCCATGAGCCTTCCTGGCGACGGGCAGGCAGGCAGGGATCGCGCCGAAAGAGGGACCGGCATGCGTGCCGTGAAGGCGCTCTCCCCCGGGATGGCGCTCGCCGTGCTGGCCTTCCTTGCTGCCGCCCCGGGGATCGCCGGGAAGGTGGACCGCCGGACCCGCGGTCATCGCCGCGGTCACCGGCCAGCCGCTCACCTGGGGTGCGCTGGCCCGGCACGTGTGGTCCATGGCCGCTACGTGAACTTCGGCGCCGCAGTGGTCAGCTACGTGGAGAAGCCCGCCTTCGCGCCCGACTGGGAACTGCGGTTCGCGGCGACCTACGTGGTGCGCTGAAGGGCTCGGATCCGCTCAGCGCAGCTCGCGCAGCGCGTCCTCGATCAGCCGCCGCGCGATGGACACGCGGTTGGGCAGGATCGGCAGCGACTCCGGCGCGAACCAGCCGGCCGACTCGATCTCGCCTTCCTGGCAGACGATGTCGCCGCCGGCCCAGTCGCAGTGGAAGGCCACCATGAGGGAATGCGGGAAGGGCCAGGGCTGGGAGGAGAAGTAGCGCAGGTTCTCCACCGTCACGCCAACCTCCTCGCGCACCTCCCGCACCAGGCATTCCTCGAGGCTCTCGCCGGGTTCCACGAAGCCGGCCAGGGCGCTCATCATGCCCGGCGGGAAATGCGGCGAGCGCGCCAGCAGCAGGTCGCGGCCGCGGCGTACCAGCGCCATGGCCACGGGCGCGAGGCGCGGGTAGTGCACCTGGGCGCAGGACGGGCACACCCGCGAGCGCTCGCCCGCCTTGCGCTCGGTGGGCGTGCCGCAGCGGCCGCAGAATTGGTGGGAGCGGTCCCAGTCCACGATCTGCACGGCGCGCCCGGCCAGCGAGAAGGTGGCGTCGTCCACCAGCCCGAACAGGGCGCGCAGCCCGGACCACTGCATCGTTCCCGGCGGCGGCGCGTCCTCCGCCACCTCGGCCACGTACACGTGGTCCGCGCCGCTGGTGCCCAGGTAGTGGGTGCGCAGCGGATCGAGCCCGAGGTCCTCCGGGCGCTTCACGAAGGGCAGCCGCACGCCGGTGGCGTCGCGCTCGATCAGCAGGTTGCTGCCGCGGAACACGAACCACCACGACTCGCCGCGATGGGGCGCGGGCGGTTCGAGCAGCGCGACGAAGGGGCGTCCCTGCATGGGCCGCTCAGCGCTTCGGCATGTAGAGGTCGGTGATGCTGCCCTCGGCGATCTCGGCGGCGAAGAACACCGTCTCGGAGAGCGTGGGGTGGGGATGGATGACCAGGCCGAGGTCCTCGGCGTCGGCGCCCATCTCCAGGCCGAGCACCGTCTCCGCGATGAGTTCGCCGGCGTTCGGCCCCACCATGCCCGCCCCGAGCAGGCGGCGCGTGCCCTTCTCGAAGATGAGCTTGGTCACGCCCTCGTCGCGGCCGGTGGCCAGCGCGCGCCCGCTGGCGGCCCAGGGGAAGGACGCCTTCTCGATCTCCACGCCCTGCGCCTTCGCCTGGGTCTCGGTGAGGCCCATCCACGCCACCTCGGGGTCGGTGTAGGCCACCGAGGGGATGGTGCGGGCGTCGAAGGCCGCCTTGTGGCCGCTGATCACCTCGGCGGCGAGCTTGCCCTCGTGGGAGGCCTTGTGGGCCAGCATCGGCTCGCCGACCACGTCGCCGATGGCGAAGATGTGCGGCACGTTCGTGCGCTGCTGGTTGTCCACGGGGATGAAGCCGCGCTCGTTCACGGTGACCCCGGCCTTGTCGGCGCCGATGTCGCGTCCGTTGGGCCGGCGGCCCACGGCCATGAGCACCCGGTCGTAGACCTGGGGCGCGGGCGCGGCGGCGCCCTCGAAGCTCGCGCGCAGGCCCTCGGGCAGCGCCTCGAGCTTCGCCACCTTCGTGCCCAGGAGGATCGCTTCGTAGCGCTTCTCGATGCGCTTGTGCAGCGGCTTGACCAGGTCGCGGTCGGCGCCGGGGATCAGGCCGTCGGCCAGTTCCACCACCGTCACGCGCGAACCCAGTGCGTCGTACACGCAGGCCATCTCCAGGCCGATGATGCCGCCGCCGATCACCAGCAGGCGCTTCGGGATGTCGTCCAGGCGCAGCGCGCCGGTGGAGTCCATCAGGCGCGGATCGTCGTAGGGGAAGCCGGGTATGCGCGCCACCGAGGAGCCGGCGGCGATGATGCAGTGGTCGAAGGACACGGTGGTCTTCGTGCCATCGGGCTTCGCCAC
>CAZXJW010000072.1:0-12424 GCA_964641005.1 uncultured Rhodocyclaceae bacterium | reverse complement strand
GCCCCTGGCACACCCGGCCGCGGTGGCCTTCGCCGCGACGTCGCGGCGAAGGCCGGAAGCGCCCCGGGAACGACGAGGGCCGCGCCACCCGCAGCGGCGCGGCCCCCGGGAATCCCCGCCCCGGGGAGTCAGGCGGGCGCCGTCGCTCCAGCCTGCTGGATGCCTGCCAGCAGCCATCCGCTGCGGCCCGACAGCGGCTTGACGAGGTTCCAGACCTCCTCGAAAGCCTCGGCCGGCGCACCCTCGTCCTCGCGGATGCGTCCGTGGAAGCGCACGCTCGCCAGCGCATCGCGCGCGCGCATCTCGATGCCGAGCAGTTCCGCGTCCACCTCCACCACCTCGGTGACGTTGCGGGCCTCGCCCCGGTCGGCGAGATCCATGCGGATCTCCGCGAACATCTGCGGCGTGGTGAAGCTCCGGATGTCCTCCAGGTCGCCGGCATCCCATGCAGCCTGCAGGCGAACGAACTCCACCTTGGCCTGGCGGATGAAGGCAGGCACGTCGAAATCGGCAGGGATGGTCCAGGTGGCGCGCGACGCCGGCACGGACTCGCCCGGCAGCGGGGCCAGCGGTTCACCGGTGACGCTCACCGGGCCGGAACCGGAAGTCGGTGCCGGCACACGCGCCGTCGCGGTGCCCGCGGAATCCCGGACGGTCGACGCCTCGCGCCACGACCCGGCCACTTGACCCGGCTTCGCGGGGTGCTGCACCCCGACGGGTTGGCGGGCCGTGCCGGCGTCCGCATACGCGGGACGCCCACCGCCCCTGAGCATCCGCCACAGCAGCATCGCGCCGAGGGCGAACAGGCCGATCAGCAGCACGTTGCCCAGCAGGCTGGCGAGGCCGGCGCCGAAGCCCATGTGCGAGAACAGCGCTGCCAGCCCCAGGCCCGCGGCTATGCCGGCCACGGGTCCGAGCCATCGATTGCCGCCGGCTGCAGCGCCTGATGGCGTGGCGGCCGGCGCGGCGTCGGGGGCCTTCTGGCCCGCGTCGGCCTGCCGCGCGGGCGGCGCTTCCTGCTGGCGCGCAGGCGCTTCGCGGTTGTACACGTTGCCCGACTGCTGGCCGAAGCTCCGCTTGCCGCCGAGTCGACGCGCCTCGGCCTCGGGCACGACGAGGGCCGCCACGAGCAGCGCGGCGAGGGCGCACGCGGCGAATCGGGTTGTCCTGGAAACGGTCATGGTCATGATCTCCGGAAGACGGTGCGGGTGCGCTCCCTCAGAGGGCTCCCGGGCCGGGGAGTTCCGCCCCGCGCGCGATGCGTCCGGCGCAGCGTCGACGGCCCGCATCGATGGCTCCCGAGGCCTCCGGCGTTGATGCCGGTCAATGCGCGACGCGCCAGACGGACGAGCATGTGGCCCCAGGCCGCTCCACGGCCCGTCGAAGGAGGTACTCCCATGAATACGACCCCCGTTCTGCTCGCCGCCGCGCTCGCCATCGGCGCACTCCCGGCGCTCGCCGCCGACCACGACCACGGTGCCGCGGCCGCGCAGGCCGCCGCACCGGGAGCGTCCGGCGCGAAGGCGTGTGGCTGCAAGATGATGATGAAGGGCGGCCATGCCGCGAAGCACGGCGGCACCGCGTCGGGCAAGCCCGGGATGGGCGCCCGCATGGCGCAGCACCACGCCGCCATGCACGGCCCGGTCCTCGAACCCGCGCTGCCGCCGGATCGCGTGGCCGCGCTGGGCCTCGACCCCGCCCAGCGCGAACGCCTCGCCGCGATCGAGAAGCAGAGTCGCATCCGCCAGTGGGCCCTGCTGGGCGAACTGCGCGAGGAACGTCTCGCGCTCGCGGAACAACTCGCGGCGCCGGACGCCGACCCGGCGACCGCCACGGCGCGCCTGCGGGCCGTGCAGGACGTGGAGGCCAGGCTGTTCGAGGCCCGCCTGGCCGCGCGCCGCGATGCACTGGCGATGCTCTCTCCGGAGCAGCGCGCACGGCTGGCCGGGCCGCCGCACGGAATGGCGCCCCCCCCTGCGGCCGGCGGCCACGATCACGGCAGCGCCGCGCCGAAGGACGATGACGACGACGACGCGGAAGGCGAGGAAGACCCGCACGCCGCGCACCGCTAGCGTGCCGCGACCACCCGGTGACGCGACCCGGCGGGGTCGCGTCGCTCAGCGATACGCCTGGAACACGCTCGCCCCGCCCTTGCGATCCACCAGCAGCACCTCGTAGGGGTCCTTTCGGCCGCCGTACTGCGGCCCGTCCATGCCCGGCGACCCCACGGGCATGCGTGGCACCGCGAGCCCCACGGCGTCCGGCCTCTCGGACAACAGCCGCTGGATCTCCTTCGCCGGCACGTGTCCCTCCACCACGTAGCCGCCCACCTTCGCCGTGTGGCACGAACCGTACTGCTGCGGCATGCCGAGGCGGGCCCGGGCGCCAGCGTTGCCGGTGTCGTTCACCTTCACCCGGAAGCCGTTGTCCTCCAGGTGGCGCACCCAGTCCTTGCAGCAACCGCAGGCAGGGCTCTTCCACACCTCCACCAGTGTCGCTTCGGGATCCGTCGCGAATGCCGGCAGCGCCGCCAGCGCCAGAGTGCAGGCCACGATCCAGTTCCTCATGGTGCGTTCCTCCTGTCGAGGGTCGATGTCAATGATGATGCCCGCCCGGCTTGCGCACCTGCACGTGCGCGGCGTCGGGATCGTGGGGCGGACCGCCCTGGCGCCGCGGCTCGGCCACCGGCCCGGTCCACTCGTAGGCCACCGTTCCGGGCGGATGCTGGTACCAGCCGGGGTCCCCGTAATCGCCGCGCGCGAGCTTCTCTCGCACCTTCACCACCGTGAACATGCCGCCCATCTCGATGGGCCCGAACGGCCCCTCCCCGGTCATCATGGGCAGCGTGTTCTCCGGCAGCGGCATCTGCATCTCGCCCATCTCGGCCATGCCCGATTCGCCCATGGCCATGTAGCCCGGCACCAGCCTGCGGATGCGCGCCACCAGGTCGGACTGGTCCACGCCGATGAGCGTGGGCACCTGGTGCCCCATGGGGCCCATGGTGTGGTGCGACTTGTGGCAGTGGAAGGCCCAGTCGCCCGGATCGTCGAACTTCACCTCGATGGCACGCATGGCGCCCACGGGCATGTCCACGCTCACCTCGGGCCAGCGTGCCGCGGGCGGCACCCAGCCGCCGTCGGTGCCGGTGACGAACATCTCGCAGCCGTGCATGTGCATGGGGTGGTTGGTCATGGTGAGGTTGCCGATGCGCACCCGGAGCGTCTCGCCCACCGCGCACACCAGCGGGTCGATGCCAGGGAAGGCGCGGCTGTTCCAGGTCCACAGGTTGAAGTCGAGCATGGTGTTCACGCGCGGCACGTAGCTGCCCGGGTCGATGTCGTAGGCGGCCAGCAGGAAGACGTAGTCGCGGTCCACGCGGTGCAGCGACGGGTCCTTCGGGTGCACGACGATGGAACCCATCATGCCCATGGCCATCTGCACCATCTCGTCGGCGTGGGGGTGGTACATGAAAGTGCCCGACTTGCGCATGATGAACTCGTACACGTAGGTCTTGCCGGGCTGGATCTGCGGCTGGGTGAGGCCGCCGACCCCGTCCATGCCGTTGGGCAGCAGGATGCCGTGCCAGTGGATGGTGGTGTGCTCGGGCAGCCGGTTGGTGACGAAGATGCGCACCTTGTCGCCTTCCACGCACTCGATGGTGGGGCCCGGGCTCTGGCCGTTGTAGCCCCACAGCCTCGCCACCATGCCGGGCGCGATCTCGCGCTCCACGGGTTCGGCCACCAGGTGGAATTCCTTCCAGCCGTCCTTCATGCGCCAGGGCAGCGTCCAGCCGTTGAGGGTGACCACGGGGTTGTAGGGCACGCCCTCGGAGGGCGCGAGCGGCGGCTGGGTGCCAGGCGAGGCCTGCTGCACCAGTTCGGGCAAGGCGGCGAGGGCCGTGCGGCTGACGGCCGCGGCGCCGAGCACGGCGGCGCCGCCCATGAAGAGTCGACGGTCCATGGCTCAGTCCTCCTTGCGAGAGACGCGCACGGGCGTCGAGGTCGGCACGGCAGCGGAGGAAGACGGCGCGGCCTCGCGCACCGGCGATGGCGGCAGCCGCCCGCCCAGCGCGCGCTGCAGCCGCGCCTCGGCCATCCAGTACTCGCGCAGCGCGCCGATGTAGCCCTGCGCCGCACCCACCTGCTCGCGCGCGTCGGCGAGCAACTCGAACACCGACACCAGCATGCCGTTGTAGCGCAACCAGTTCTCCTCGGAGATGCGCTTGCGCAGCGGCACGATCTCGTCGCGGTACTGGCGTGCCACCTCCCAGGCGTCGTGCCAGGCAGCGGTGGACTCGCGCACCTCGGAGCGCGCATTCACGGCCGTCTCGCCCACGCGCGCGGCGGACTGCAGGTACAGGGCCTCGGCGCGCGCCACCCGCGCCGTGCCCCAGTCGAAGATGGGCACCTCCACGCTCACCTCGTAGCCGCGCTTGAGCGCCTCGTCCTTCTCGGCCAGACGGGCCGGTCCCAGCTCCAGCGTGTTGAGGAAGCCCGTCACGCGGGTGAGGCCCAGCGACTTCGCGGCGCCCTCCGCATCGGCCTTCGCCGCCTGAAGGTCCAGCCGCTGCGCCAGCGCGAAGGCTTCGAGATCGCGGTCGTCACCCGGGCGCGGCGGCAGGTCGGGCAGCCGCGCGGGCAGGCGCACCCGCGCCGGATTCTCGATGCCCATCAGTCGCACCAGCCGCTCGCGGGCGGCCAGCGCCGACGTGCGCGCCCGTGCAAGCTGCACGCGGGCGTCGGCCGAGAAGGCCTCCTCGCGCAGCCGGTCGAGCTTCGAGAAATTGCCCACCTTCGCCATGCGCCGCGCCAGTTCGGCGCTCGCCTCGGCGGCGTCGAGCACCTGTTCCAGGTAGCGCAGTTCCTCGTCCGCGGACACCGCCGCCACCCAGGCCTCGCGGGTCTCGGCGGCCACGGCCAGCACGCGGTCGGTGACCTGCAGGCGCACGGCCTCGAGGCGGCGGCGCTCCATGCCCAGCACCGCCGGCATGGTGAGCAGCGCGCCCACCGGGAAGGTGAGCGCCGTCTCGTACTTGTAG
The DNA here is from genome assembly GCA_964641005.1 of uncultured Rhodocyclaceae bacterium. Taxonomy (GTDB): domain Bacteria; phylum Pseudomonadota; class Gammaproteobacteria; order Burkholderiales. The sequence continues at coordinate 7,386 of CAZXJW010000072.1, read as the reverse complement.
CCCTCGTCGGAGGACGTGCGCGTGGTGCGGAAGCGGGGATTGGGCAACCGTCCGGCCTGCACGAGTTCCGCCTCGGCGACCCCGAGCTCGGCATAGACCGACTGCAGTGCCGGGTTGTTGAGCAGGGCCACCTGCACGGCATCGTCCGCCGTGAGGGTCTGCGCCAGCAGTTTCGCCACCTCGTCATCCACGCGCCGGCGGCCGGCGTCATCGCGCGGCCATGCAGGCGATGCGCCGAGGCGCTGCTCGGTGACGGAGGCGACGCGGTCGAAGCCGCGGTCGCTGGAAAGGCTCACGCAGCCGGCGAGCGCGAACAGGGCGCCAGCGGCCGCCAGAGCACGGAACCGGGGTGTCCGGTGGGCAAGGGAATTCATGGGCACTGCCTCCACGAGGGCTGGCGCGCGGGTGCGGCCGGCTCAGGGTCGATCGCTGCCATCGCCGCGGCCCGGGCGGGCGGCGGCGTCTTGGAGCGTCAGGCTCGGGGAGGCGGCGGCGCGTGGACCGCGGGGATGGAGAGGTCCGCGCCCGCGACGCCGGCGTTCAGCACGGGGCGCAGCAGGTCATCGAGCGCGGTGGACGGCAGCGAAACGAGGGCCGAACTGCAGGCCAGGTGGCAGAAGCCGCAGGCGGAGCAGTCGGGCTTGGCCGGATGGGAGCGCTCTTCGATCGAAGCCTGCGAGGCATGATCGGCGCAATGCTCCGGCGGCATGGCCAGCGGTGGAACCGCCGGGGCTGCCTCGGGGGAAACCAGTGCGGCCGTCGCAGCCAAGCCGACGGGGGAATCCGCCGCGCACAGGCCACCGCCGCCCAGGCCTTGGCAGGCAGGGTGGCGATGAGCAACAGCGCCGCGGCGAGTCGTATGCAGCGATTCATCCGCTCATCCTAAGCCCGATTGCCGCGGTGCGGCAACGGCACAGACTGGGGGTCAGGTCTCTCATTGACTCATCTAGTCCAGCCGTTGGGTGGACGAAATGAGTCAATGAGAGACCTGACCCCAGGATTACTGCGCCACCCACCCCCCATCCGCCAGCACGTCCGTGCCCGTCATGAACGCCGCGCCCTCCGAGCACAGGTAGAGCGCCAGCGAGGCGATCTCCTCGGGCGCGCCCCAGCGCTTCATGGGCGTGGCGGCCATCAGCTCGGCATTGCGGTCGGGATTTGCGCGCAGCGGCGCGGTGAGTTCCGTGGCGATGAAGCCAGGGCTGATGGCGTTGACGGTGATGCCCTCGCCCACCAGCTCCTGGGCGAGCGCCTTGGTGAGGCCCAGCACGCCGTGCTTGGTGGCCGAGTAGACGCCCCGCCCGGTGGTGGACACGTGGCCCATGATGGACGAGAGGTTGATGATCCGCCCCCAGCCGTGGCCGCGCATCAACGGCACCAGGTACTTCACGGGCAGGAAGGTGCCGGTGAGATTGGTCTCCACCACCGTGCGCCACTCGTCGAGGGTGAAGTCCACCACGTTCTTGCGGATGGCGGTGCCGGCACTGTTCACCAGGATGTGCACCTTGCCGAATTCTCGCCGTGCCGCGTCGGCCATGGCGATCACCTCGGCCTCCTCGCGCACGTCGCACACCACCGTCTCGCAGCGCGCGCCGGTGCGCCGCACGCGCTCGGCGGCAGCCGGCAGCAGGTTGGCATCGCGGTCGGCCAGCAGCACGGCGGCCCCGTTGGCGGCCATCGCCTCGGCGGTGGCCAGTCCGATGCCGCGGCCGCCGCCGGTGATCACGGCCACGCGGCCGTCGAGCTTGGGAGTCAGTTGCATCGTGGTCCTCTCAACGGCCGGACAGCAGTTCGCCGAAGGGCACCCAGCGCTTGCCGTCGAAGCGGCCGAGCTGCATCTCGCCGAAGGTGGCGAAATCCGAGGGCGTGGTGTTGACGCGGATCCCGGGAATGACCACCGGTATCTGCACGTCCTTCAGGCTGGCCGCCTGCTTCATCACGTTCTCCCGCGTCAGGTCGTCACCGCAGGCCTTGAGGATCTCGGTGAGCAGCCAGGCGGCCGCGTAGGCGTTGACGTGGAACTGGTCGCTGGGGTCGGCGCCCTTGTTGTACTTCTGCATCCACTCGCTCCAGGCCTTCATGCCCGGCAGCTTCGAGGCCTCGGGATCGGTGGGGTCCACGAGGTACAGCGCGGTTATCAGGCCCGTGGACTTGTCCAGTCCGGCGGGCTGCAGCACGGCCCCCACGGAAGCCGACACCACCGTCAGGTAGTGCACGGGCTTCCAGCCCAGGTCCCCCACCTTGCGGATGGCCTGCGCCGCGAACTTCGGCGTGGCGAAGGTGAGCAGCACGTCGGCGCCGCTGCCGCGCAGGTCCACGACCTGGGAATCCACGGTGGGATCGGTCACCTCGTAGGACACCTCCCGCACGATCATGGAGGCGGCCTTTGCACCCAGGCCGCTCTTCAGCCCGATGACGTAGTCCTTGCCGAAGTCGTCGTTCTGGTAGAGCACGGCGATCTTCGCGTTGGGCGAGTTCTTCAGGATGTGCTGGGCGTAGATGCGCGCCTCCACCTGGTAGCTCGGGTTGAAGCCGATGGTCCAGGGATGGTTCTTCGGATCGGCCCACTTGCTCGCGCCGGTGGCGATGAGCACGTGCGGCACCTTCTTCGCGTTCACGTACTTGTGGATCGCCGTGTTGGTGGGCGTGCCCAGGCTCTGGAACAGCAGCAGCACGTTCTCCTGCTCCACCAGCCGCCGGGTCTGCTCCACCGTGCGCGCCGGGTTGTAGCCGTCGTCGAGGGAGATGAAGTTGATCTTCCGGCCGTTGATGCCGCCCTGCTCGTTGACCATGTCGAAGAAGGCCTTCTGCGACTTGCCGATCACGCCGTAGGCCGAGGCAGGGCCGCTGTAGGGCATGGTCTGGCCGATGCGGATCTCGGTGTCGGTGACGCCGGGTCCGTACTTCTTCTGCGCATGGGCGGGCAAGGCAGCCGCGAGCAGCGCCGCCGCGAGGGCGAGGGTGCGCAACATGGAGCTCCTCCTTGGAATCGGTCGTGGCCGGCGCGGGCGGCCGGGGCCGGGGGACTATACCGTAGGCGTTCCCGCGCGAGCGCCGCGCCGGGAACGACCGCCCCCTAGGTTCCGCGCCCGGCGAGCGCCCGCACCTTCCGCCACAGCTGCGGCAGGATCCAGGCGAAGCCCCCCGGCACCAGGTACACGAGGAGAAGCAGCACCACGCCGTAGATGGCCCAGGGCGCGGACTTGGAGATCTCGTCGGCCCAGTTGGGCAGGTAGACGATGAACAGCGCGCCCCAGATCGCGCCCGAGAGGGTGGCCAGCCCGCCCACGGTGATGCCCACCAGGAAGCTGATGGACAGGAAGGGCAGGAAGCTGTCCGGCGCCACGAACTGGATGGCGATGGCGCCCAGCGCGCCGCCCACGCCGGTGTAGAGCGCACTGACGCCGAAGGCCGTGGACTTGTAGAGCGGGCCGTTGATGCCCATGGACTCGGCCGCCAGCGGATGGTCGCGCAGCGCCACCAGCGCCCGCCCCACCCGCCCGCGCAGCAGGTTCCACGCGGCCAGGAACATCAGCGCCGCCACCGCCAGCGTGAACAGGTAGAGCCACTGGTCCTGGCTGATGGGCAGCCCGGCGGGCGGGTCGGGCTTCATGATCACGATGCCCTGCACGCCACCGGTGAGATCCTCGAGCTTGCGGTACTTGAGGATCTGCGGCGTGGCCACCGCCAGCGCGAAGGTGGCCAGCGCCAGGTAGTGCCCCTGCAACCGCAGCGCCGGCAGGCCGAACAGGAACCCGAAGCCGAAGCACACCAGCCCGGCCACCGGCAGCGTGGCCCAGTAGGGCACGCCCCAGCGGTCCATGAGGATGGCGGCGGTGTAGGCGCCGATGGCGTAGAACGCGCCGTGGCCCAGCGAGATCTGGCCGTTGTAGCCGGTGAGGATGTTCAGGCCCAGCAGCACCACGGCGTAGATCACCGCCTGGGTGAGCTGGAAGGTGCGGTAGTCGGTGAGCAGGAAGGGCAGCACGCACAGCGCCGCCAGCAACACGATCACCAGCACCATGCGGCCGCGGGTGGGCTCGAGCGGCGCGGGCGCGATCTTCGGCAGCAGCGACATGGCGTCCCTCAGACCCGCGTGACCACGGTGCGGCCGAACAGCCCCGCAGGGCGGAACAGCAGCACGCCGATGATCAGCACCAGCGCGACGGTGAGCTTGAGCTCGGTGCCGATCACGTAGGCGCCCATGAGGTTCTCCACCACGCCCACGATGAAGCCGCCCACCACCGCGCCCAGCGGGTTGTCGATGCCGCCCAGCAGCGCCGCGGCGAAGGCGTAGAGCAGGATTCCGGCCATCATGTTGGGGTCGAGGTAGACCACCGGCGCCACCATCATCCCCGCCACCGCGCCGATGGCCGCCGCCAGGCCCCAGCCCAGCGCGAGCATGCGTCCCACGCGGATGCCCGCCAGGCGTGCGGACAGCGGATTGAGCGCCGCGGCGCGCATGGCCAGGCCCAGCGAGGTGAAGCGGAAGAAGCCGTACAGCAGCCCCAGCACGCACAGCGTGACCAGCATGGAGCCGAACTCATGCGGCGAGACGTAGGGGTTCTGCGGCAGCAGCCCCGGGCCGAAGGGGCTGGGGAACACCTTGACCGTGTGGGTGAAGATCCAGCCCGCCACGCTGTTGAAGATGACCAGCAGCGCGATGAAGGTGATCACCACCGTGAGCACCGGCGCCTTCTCCACCGGCCGGATGATCACCCGTTCGATGAGCATGCCCGCGGCGCAGGAGATCGCCAGCGTCAGCGCGAACGCCACCCAGTAGGGCAGGCCCGCCTGCACCAGTGTCCAGCCCAGGTAGGTGGAGAACATGGCCATCTCCCCCTGGGCGAAATTGATGTGGTGGGTGGACTGGTAGATCATCACCAGCGCCAGCGCGAGGCTCGCGTAGATGCCGCCCGAGGCGAGCCCGGCGATGAGCTGGTGGACGAAGGCTTCCATGGTTGCGGTGTCCGGTGCGCGGGTTCAGTAGCCGAGGTAGGCGCGGCGCACGGTCTCGTCGTCGCGGATGCGCGCGGCCGGGCCCGAAAGCACCACCCGCCCGGTCTCGAGCAGGCAGGCCTGGCCGGCGAGCTCGAGGGCGAGCTTCGCGTTCTGCTCCACCACCAGGATGCTCACCTTCTCCTCCTCGTTGACGGTGCGCATGATGCGGAAGATGTCCTGCACCACCATCGGCGCCAGGCCGAAGGAGGGTTCGTCCAGCACCAGCAGCCGCGGCCGCAGCATCAGCGCCCGGGCGATGGCCAGCATCTGCTGCTCGCCGCCGGAGAGCGTGCCCGCCTGCTGGCCGCGCCGCTCCCGCAGCCGCGGGAAGTATCCGAACATCCGCTCCATGTCCTCGGCCACCGCGGCGCGGTCGCGGCGAGTGATGGCCCCCACGCGCAGGTTCTCCTCGGCCGTGAGCTGCAGGAAGGTGCCGCGGCCGTCGGGCACGTGGGCGAGGCCCAGGCGCACGATGTCCTCGGTCTCGGCACGGCCGATGTCGCGGCCGGCGAAGCGCACGCTGCCGCGGCGCCGGATCAGCCCGCACACCGCGCGCAGCAGGGTGGTCTTGCCGGCGCCGTTGGCACCCAGCACGGCGGTGATGCCGCCCTCCTCCACGCTCACCGCCACGTCGCTGAGCACGTCAGTCGCGCCATAGCCGGCGTGCAGCCCGGAGACCTCGAGGATGGCGCCCATCTAGCTCCCCAGGTAGGCGCGGATCACTTCGGGATCGCGCTGAACGTCGGCGGGCAGGCCGTCGGCGATCTTGCGGCCGAAGTCCAGCGCCACCACCTGGTCGGACACCCGCATCACCAGGTTCATGTGGTGCTCCACCAGCAGCACCGTGAGCGAGAGCGCGTCGCGCAGCCGCGCGATCAGGCCCATCAGACCGTCCACCTCCTCGTGGTTGAGGCCCGCGGCGGGTTCGTCGAGCAGCAGCAGCCGCGGACGCGAGGCGAGCGCGCGGGCGAGTTCCACGCGCTTGCAGGTGCCGAAGGGCAGGTCGGACACGCGCCGATGGGCCACGGGACCGAGTTCCAGCAGGTCCACCAGTTCGCCGGCGCTGGCCCGCACCCGCGCCTCCTCGCGCCGCACGAAGGGCAGGCGCAGCGCCGCGGCCACGAAGCCGCCCCGGCTCGCGGCGTGGGTGCCCACGAGGACGTTCTCCAGCACGGTCATGGAGCGGAACAGCGCCAGGTTCTGGAAGGTGCGGCCGATGCCCAGGCCGGCGATGCGGTGGCGCGGCACCGCGGCGAGGCTCTGGCCATCGAACTCGATGCGGCCCTGCTCGAAGCGGTACAGCCGGGAGAGGCAGTTGAACAGCGTGGTCTTGCCCGCGCCATTGGGGCCGATCAGGCCGCAGATGCGGCCGGCCTCGATGTCGAAGCTCACGCCGTCCAGCGCCACGATGCCGCCGAAGCGGACGGTGACGTCTCGGACGCTCAACTGGGGCATGGTCTCGTGCTGTCGTTGTTGCGCCGCGGCATGCATGGCCGGGCGTCAGGGGCGCCGATGGTGACACACGGCGCGCGCGCGTTGCAACGCACCGTGTCGTTGTGCGGCCCTGTGCCGGGTGCGGATAATGCACTCTGGCCCACCGCCCCCACCGCCATGAACACCCTGCACTTCGCCCGCTGGCCCGCCGACCTGCCCACGCACATCACGCTGCCGCGCACGCCCGTGCACGACAACCTCGCGGTGTCGGCTCGCCGCTATCCCGACAAGGTGCTTTGCCGCTTCTACGATTCGCCGCTCGCCTATGGCGAGGCGTGGCGCCAGGTGGAGGCGCTCTCCGGCTTCCTGCAGCGGCGCTGTGGCGTGGCACGCGGCGACCGCGTGCTGCTGGTCATGCAGAACAGCCCGCAGTTCGTGCTGGCCTATTACGCGATCCTGCGCGCCGACGCGATGGTGGTGCCCGTGAACCCCATGAACCTCACGGAGGAACTGCGCCATTACGTGACCGACTCCGACGCGCGCGTGGCCTTCACGGGCCAGGAACTGCATCCGCGCCTCGCGCCGCTGGTGGGCGAGGGCGGCCTCGATCACGTGGTGGTGGCGGCCTATTCCGATTGCCTGCAGGGCGGCACCGACCTGCCCCTGCCGGAGGCTTGCGCCGCGCCGCGCGCGGCGATCCACGCGCCGGGCGTGACACTGTGGGCCGACGCGCTCGATGCGGGGCTCGCCCCCGGGCCGAGCAATGCAGGCCCGGACGACCTTTGCGTGATGCCCTACACCTCGGGCACCACCGGCCTGCCCAAGGGCTGCGTGCACACCCACGCCTCGGTCACGGCCACGCTGGTGGCGGGCAACCTGTGGTTCCGCGCCATCCCCGAGGGCAACCTGCTGTCCTCCCTGCCCTTCTTCCACGTCACGGGCATGCAGGGC
>CAZXJW010000071.1:0-12586 GCA_964641005.1 uncultured Rhodocyclaceae bacterium | reverse complement strand
CAACCTGCTGTCCTCCCTGCCCTTCTTCCACGTCACCGGCATGCAGGCCGGCATGAACGGCCCCATCTTCGCCGGCGCCTCCATCACCATCATGCAGCGCTGGGACCGCGACACCGCCGCGCGACTGATCGAGCGCTACCGGCTCGATGCATGGACCAACATCTCCACCATGGCCATCGACTTCCTCGCCAACCCGCGCCTGGACGAGTACGACCTCTCCAGCCTGAAGCGCATCGGCGGCGGCGGCGCCGCCATGCCCGAGGCCGTGGCGGGCCGGCTGCACGCGCGCACGGGGCTGTCCTACATCGAGGGCTACGGCCTGTCCGAGACCATCGGCGCCACCCACATCAACCCGCCGCAGCATCCGAAGCGCCAGTGCCTGGGCATCCCCATCTTCGACGTGGACGCGCGCGTGGTCGATCCCGACACCCTCGCCGAACTGCCGCAGGGCGAGACGGGCGAGATCGTGGTGAGCGGCCCTCAGGTGCTGCGCGGCTACTGGAAGAAGCCCGAGGCCGACCGCGCCGTGTTCTTCGAGCGCGACGGCAAGCGCTTCTTCCGCACCGGCGACCTCGGGCGCGTGGACGAGGAGGGCTACTTCTTCATCACCGACCGGCTCAAGCGCATGATCAACGCCGCCGGCTTCAAGGTCTGGCCGGCGGAGGTGGAGGCGCTGCTCTACCGAAACCCGGACGTGCTCGAGGCCTGCATCATCGGCACGCCCGATGCGCGCACGGGCGAGACGGTCAAGGCCGTGGTGGTGCTGCGCCCCGGACGGGCCGGCAAGGTGAGTGCGGAGGACATCGTGGCCTGGGCGCGCGAGAACATGGCCGCCTACAAGGTGCCGCGCGTGGTGGAGTTCGCCGATTCGCTGCCCAAGTCCGCCACCGGAAAGGTGCAGTGGCGGGCGCTGCAGGAGCGGGAGTTCGCCGCGCGGCGCTGACGATGGACCGGATCCGGACTATCGTGACGCCCCCCTTTGCCGTCCCCTGAACATGAGCGCACCCAAGCACTGGCCCAAGCAGTTCTCCTGGCACCTCTCCGTCCCCGAGACCAGCCTCTGGGCCAACCTCGAGATCAGCGCCCGGCGCTATCCCGGCAAGGCCGCCACCGTGTTCTACGACGCCCGGCGAAGCTACGCGGCGCTCGCCGAAGAGGCCGCGGCACTGGCCGGCTTCCTGCAGGCAGCCTGCGGGGTGGCGCGCGGCGACCGCGTGCTGCTCGACCTGCAGAACTGCCCGCAGTTCATCGCCGCCTCCTATGCCATCGCGCGTGCCGACGCCGTGGTGGTGCCGGTCACGCCGATGCACGTCACCGAGGAGCTCGAGTACGCCTGCTCCGACAGCGGCGCTCGGGTGGCCATCGTGGGCGCCGAGGCGCTGGAGCGCGTGCGCCCGCTGCTCGGCCCGGTGCTCGACCACGTGGTGGTGGTGACCTATTCCGATGCGCTTGGCGCCAGCACGGAGCTGGAGGTGCCAGCCTTCGTGAAGGCGCTCCGGGCCGCCACGGGCGACGCGCGCGCCGTGCACTGGCACGCCGCCATCGAGGCCGGCCACGCACCGCGCCCACACACCGCCGGGCCCGACGATCTCGCCGCCATCCTCTACACCTCGGGCACCACCGGCCGCCCCAAGGGCTGCATGCACACCCACCGAACCATCATGACCACGGCGGTGGGCGGGGCGCTGTTCGAAGGCTTGAGCCAGGACGCCGTGATCCTCTCCACCGCCCCCATGTTCCACGTCACCGGCATGCAGCACAGCATGCACGCGGGCATCTACGCCGGCGCCACCATCGCCTTCCTGCCGCGCTGGGATGCCTCGGCCGCCGGCTACCTCATCGAGCGCTACGGCTGCAGCCACTGGGCCAACGTGCCCACCATGGTGGTGGACCTGCTCGCCCATCCCGACACGGCCAGCCGCGACCTCTCCAGCCTGCGCAACGTGTTCGGCGGCGGCTCCTCCATGCCCGCGGCGGTGGCCGCGGAGCTGCAGCGCCGCTGCGGCATCGAGTACATGGAAGGCTATGGCATGACCGAGGCCATCTCCCAGACCCACATCAATCCGCCCCACATGCTGCGCAAGCAGTCGCTGGGCATCCCCACCTTCGACACCGTCTCCTTCGTGGTGGACCCGCAGACGCTCGCGAAGCTGCCCCCGGGTGAGGTGGGCGAGATCGTGGTGAGCGGCCCGCAGCTCATGAAGGGCTACTGGAACCGTCCCGAGGCCACCGCCGAGGCCTTCGTGGAGATCGACGGCCGGCGCTTCTACCGGACCGGCGACCTCGGCCGCATGGACGAGGAAGGCTTCTTCACCATCGCCGACCGGCTCAAGCGCATGATCAACGCCGCCGGCTACAAGGTCTGGCCAGCCGAGCTCGAGGGCGTGCTCTACCAGCACCCGGCCATCAAGGAAGTGGCCATCATCTCCGCGCCCGACGAGCGGCGCGGCGAGACGGTGAAGGCCTGCGTGGTGCTGAAGGCGCCCGGCGCGCTCGACGCGCAGGCGCTCATCGCCTGGTGCCGCGAGCACATGGCCGCCTACAAGGTGCCGCGCGAGGTGCAGTTCCTCGACGCACTGCCCCGCTCGGGCACGGGCAAGATCCAGTGGCGCACGCTGCAGGAGCAGGAATGGGAAGCGGCCGGAAAGGGTGCCGGTGCCGGCGCCGCCGCCCGCGGCTAGGCGCCCCGGCTGGCCGCCCGCGGGTACGGCATCCGGTGGTGCGCCGCCCGCGGCCAGACGGCGGCGGGTAGAATGCTGCCCGACCGTCGACGGGCATGCCCCGATCATGACTCCCCGGCCCCGCGGGGCCGCCGCCTGAAAGGACCGTTCGTGAAATCGTCCCTCGCCCTGTCCGCAGCCCTGTGCGCCGTCGTGCTGGCCGGTTGCGCCACGCCCAGTGCCGTCAAGGAGCCCGTCAACACCGCGTCCGCCGAGGGGCGCCAGTGGTTCAAGAACCCCTACATCTGCGCCGCGGGAGGCGCCCTGGTCGCCGGCGGCCTCGCCTCCACCGAGAACAAGGAGTCCGCCCTGATCGGTGCGGTCATCGGCGGCGCCGTGGGCTACTTCGCCTGCAACTGGGAGGAGAAGGGCCCGCCCGACGCCGACGGAGACGGCATCCCCGACAAGGTGGACCTGTGCGCCGCCACCCCCAAGGGCACCCGCGTGTCCGCCACAGGCTGTCCGCTGGACCACGACACCGACGGTGACGGCGTGCCCGACACCGCCGACAAGTGTGCCGCCACGGGCAAGGGCGTGGACGTGGACGCCACGGGCTGCCCCATCAACATCGACGCCGACGGTGACGGCGTGACCGACAGCCGCGACATGTGCCCGAACACCCCTCCCGGGGCGAAGGTTCTCGACAACGGCTGCGAGGAGGACACCGACAAGGACGGCGTTCCCGACAGCCGCGACCGCTGCCAGGGCACCCCGGGCGGCGTGAAGGTGGGTCCGGACGGCTGCGCGATCGACAGCGACGGCGATGGCGTGCCCGACGTGCTCGACCGCTGCCCCAACACCCCGGCCGGCGCCAAGGTGGACTCGGGCGGATGCGAGCCCAAGGCCGCCACGCCGCCGCCCGCCAAGCCGGCCGCGGCAGCGGCCGTGGCCGCGCCCATGGCCGCGGTCACCCGCCTCGAGGGCGTGAACTTCGAGACAGCCTCGGCCAAGATCAGCCGCGACTCCTTCCCGGCGCTGGACAAGGTGGCCGAGCAGCTCAAGGGCAACCCGGGGCTGCGCGTGGAGGTGGCGGGCCACACCGACGCCCAGGGCTCCGCGGTGATGAACCGCGCCCTGTCGCAGCGCCGGGCCGAGATGGTCATGTCCTACCTCGTGGCGAAGGGAGTGCCGGCGGCCAGCCTGGTGGCAAAGGGCTACGGCCCGGACCAGCCGCTGGCCGACAACGACAGCGCCGAGGGCCGCGCGAAGAACCGTCGCGTCGAGCTGCGCGTGCTCGACGGCAACTGAGACGCGACGGCAGGCCGGAGATGGGCAGCGACCAGGTCGCCGGCATCGCCGCGCTCGACCCCGGCCTGCAGCGCGAGCTGCTGGCCGCCGTGGGCGATCTGCGGGAGTCTCTCGTGGATCTCACCTGCACGCTGGTGGGCTTCCCCAGCCTGATGGGCGAGGAGGCCTCGGCCCAGGACTACATGGAAGGCCTTTTCCGCGGCATGGGACTGGCGGTGGACCGCTTCGAGGTGCGCGATGCCGACCTCGTGGGCATGCCAGGCTACGCCCCGCCCACCGGCCAGTGGCAGCGTCACGACAACGTGGTGGCACACCACGCGCCACGCGAGGCCACCGGCCGCTCGCTCATCTTCAACGGCCACATCGACGTGGTGCCCGTGGGCGCCGAGGAGCTGTGGTCCACGCCGCCGTTCACGCCGGTGGTGCGCGACGGCCGCATCTACGGTCGCGGCGGCGGCGACATGAAGGCGGGCATCGCCGCCTACGTCACTGCCTTCCAGGCGCTGCGACGCCTCGGGCTGCAGCCGGCCGCTCCGGTGTGGATGCAGTCGGTGGTGGAGGAGGAGTGCACCGGCAACGGCGCGCTCGCCTGCCTCGCCCGCGGCTATCGCGCCGAGGCCGCCCTGATTCCCGAGCCCTTCGACCACACCATCATGGATGCCCAGGTGGGTGTGATGTGGCTGGCCGTGGACGTGTACGGCCGGCCCGCCCACGTGCTGGACGTGAAGCAGGGCATCAACGCCATCGAGGCGGCGTTCGCGCTGTACCGCGGCCTGCTCGGGCTGCGCGATGCGTGGAACCGGCCCGAGGCGCGTCATCCCGCCTTCGCCGACAACCCGCATGCCATCAACTTCAACCTCGGTCGCATCCAGGGCGGCGAGTGGCCCTCCTCGGTGCCCACGCGCTGCACGATCGAGGTGCGCTGCGGCTTCCATCCCGGCATGTCGGCCGCCGAGGCGCGTGCCGCCATCGAGGCGCGGCTCGCCGACACCGCGCGCGACGATCCCGCGCTCTCCGGCGCGCAGTACCGCGTGCGCTACGCAGGCTTCCAGTCCGAGGGCTGCGTCGTGCCGCGCGAGCTGCCCATGATGCAGCTGCTCGCGCGCAGCCACGAGGCGGTGCGCGGCGAGCCTGCGCGCTGGATGGCCAGCACCGCCACCACCGACGTGCGCGTGTTCAACCTGTACGGCGACACGCCCGCGACGTGCTACGGGCCCGAGGCCACGCGCATCCACGGCATCGACGAATCCGTTTCCATCGACAGCATGGTGGACGTCACCGGCGTGCTGGCGCTGTTCCTGGCCCGGTGGTGCGGCACCGAGAGGATCTCCGCATGACCCGAGCGTTCCCGCGATTCCTGCCCGCCCTGGCCCTCGCGGCCGCCGCGCTGCTGGCCGCCGGCTGCGCCCAGCAACCGTCCCGGCCCACCGGTGGCGAGGCGCCCGCTGCGGCAGAACCGGCGAAGCCCGAACCGCCGAAGGAAGCTCCGCGCACCGTGGGCCAGCAGGCCGCCTTCGGCGCACTGGCGCAGCTGGGTGCGCCCTACAAGTTCGGTGGCGGCGACCCGGCCGGATTCGACTGCAGCGGACTGGTGCGCTACGTCTACCGCGACGCGGGCGTGGAACTGCCGCGCGACACCCGCGACCAGCGCAAGGCCGTGCCGCTGCTCAAGGAAGGCAGCGAACTCAAGGCGGGAGACCTGCTCTTCTACTGGCGCACCGCGAAGCGCAAGGAGCTGCACGTGGGCGTGTACGTGGGCGGCGGGGAGTTCGTCCACGCCCCCTCCTCGGGCGGCGCGGTGCGCAAGGACAAGCTCAACGACAAGTACTGGCGCGCGCTGTTCATCGAGGCGCACAGGGTGGCGAACGCCGACGCGCCTGCGCCGTCGCGCTGAACGAGAAGCACCGCTTCACAACGAGAACGGAGGCCCCTGGAATGAGCATCGCATCCGAGTTCAAGGAGTTCGCGGTAAAGGGCAACGTGATCGATCTCGCCGTGGGCGTGATCATCGGCGGCGCCTTCGGCAAGATCGTGGATTCGGTGGTGGGCGACCTGATCATGCCCGTCGTTGGCCGGATCTTCGGCGGGCTGGACTTCAGCAACTACTTCATCGCGCTCAAGGACGTGCCGGCCGGCGTGCCCATGGTGCTGGCAGAGGTGAAGAAGGCCGGCGTGCCCGTGTTCGCCTACGGCAGCTTCATCACCGTGGCGCTGAACTTCGCCATCCTGGCGTTCATCATCTTCATGATGGTCAAGCAGATCAACCGCCTCAAGCGCGCCGAGCCGCCGCCTCCGCCCCCGGCCACGCCCGAGGACATCGTGCTGCTGCGCGAGATCCGCGACAACCTGAAGAAGGGCTGAGCGGCACGGGGCAACCGGCCGCGGATCACTTCTTCGCGGCCGGCTCCTCCGCCTTGATCTCCACGCCGGCGGGTGGCTGGAACAGCGCCTTGTCCACCTCCAGGCCGCGCTCGTAGCGCACGTAGCGCACGGCGATGGCGCGCTCCGCCGTCTCCACCACCACCTGGTAGGGCAGGCCGTCGGCCTTGCGCAGGAACAGCGTGGCCTTCTTGCCATCGGCTTCCACCGACAGCAGCCGGCACTCCACCTCCTGCACCGTGCGCTCACCCGCGTCCGCGGCCTTGCGCTCGTCGAACCATTCCCTCTCGTAGCCCAGTTCCATCTTCGAGATGTCCTCGCCGAACTGAGGCGGGAAGGCGGGGAAGCGCACCTTGAAGGTGGGGCCGGGATCCTTGCGGTAAGTGCCGCGCTTCGCCGCCATGTCGATGAACCATGCGTCGGGCATGGCCACCACCGCGAGCAGGCGGGTGCCGGTGGCGGGGTTGAGCGGCTCCTCGTAGCGCAGGTGCGAATCCCCCACGCGCCACACGGAACGCACCGCGCCGTCGAAGCTGCCGGGGTCGATTCCGAAGGCCACCAGCCGGTACTGGAGGCGCATCATGGAGGCCGGCTCGGCGGCGAGCGCGGCGACGGGCAGCAGGAGGAGAAGCAGCAGCAGGGCTGGAAGGCGGCGCATGGCGTGGAGGTGACTCGGCGTCGAAGGAGGCGCAAGGGTAATCCATGCGCGACCGCCGTGCCGGGACCACGACGACGCGCGCAGGCCGTGGCGCCGCAGGCCGCCCGGGCGTAGCCTTGCCCCCGGACCGCATCTGCCCGCAAGCGTGGCGCCGCGGCCCGGATCCGAGTGGTTCACCGCACCGAGGAGGCCCCGATGCCCCGTCCCGCCCCGTCCACCCGCCGCGGCCGCTTCGTGGCCAACGTGGTCGCCGACCGCGTGGATTTCCGCGACCGCACCTACGCCCCGCCCGTGGCCTGCGCGCCCGCGGCGCGCCTCTACCCCGCCCATTCGCTGCCCGTGCTCCACCAGCACGACACCTCCGCGTGCACGGGCTATTCACTTGCCACGGTGATCCACCACCTGCAACGCAAGGCCTGGCTCGACCAGATGGACGCGGAGCCGCCACGCGGCGCCGTGCCGCAGTTCTCGCCCCACATGCTCTACTCCATGGCGCGGCGCTACGACGAATTCCGCGGCAGCGTGGAGGACACGGGCTCGAGCCTGCGCGGCGCGCTGAAGGGCTGGTACCGCCACGGCGCCTGCGAGCTGCGGCTGTGGCCCAGCACCGTGCCGGTGTCGCGCATGCCCCCGCCCGATCCCGACCCCGCGAAGGACTGGTGGCAGAACGCCGTGCGCTGCCGCCTCGGCGCCTACTACCGCATCGACCCGAAGGCCATCTCCGACATGCACGTGGCGCTGGGCGAGGTAGGCATCCTGTACGCCAGCGCCATCGCCCACGCGGGCTGGGACGACCCCGTGGCCGACCGAGGCGACGGTTCCTTCACCATCCCCCGGCGCGACGTGATGCCCGACGATGGCGGCCACGCCTTCGCCATCGTTGGCTACGACGAGCGCGGCTTCATCCTGCAGAACTCCTGGGGGCGCGAGTGGGGCCGCGACGGGCTGGCGCGCATCAGCTACGCCGACTGGCTCGACAACGCCATGGACTGCTGGGTGGCGCAGCTCGGCGTGGTCACCGACGAGCACCTGGAGGTGGCGCGCTCGGCGTCGCTGCGCCTGGACGAGCGCGGCCGGGTGAAGGTGTCCTCGGAACGCGTGATCCGCGACCGGGAGCTCTCGCCCTTCATCGTCAACATCGAGAACAACGGCGCGCTGTCGCGCAGCGGCCGCTTCCGCACCCAGCCCTCCGACCTGGAGGCGCTGGTGGGCCTGCAGGTGGACGAGGCAGCAAAGGCATGGGGCCTGCGCGCCAACGAGACCATCGACATCGCCGTGTACGCCCATGGCGGCCTCACGGACGAGGACGCGGCCGCGAAGACCGCCGAGAAGTGGATCAAGGCGCTGTACGGCGCGCGGGTGCTGCCCATCTTCCTGATGTGGGAGACGGGGCTGTGGTCCACGCTGCGCAACATCGTCACCGAGGCCTTCCGCGGCCAGCCGCGGCCGGCGGGCGACGCCGCCGCGTGGCTGCGCGAGAAGCTGCAGGACCTGGACGACTTCAAGGACCAGCGCCTGGAGGGCCTGCTCGCCGGGCCCGGAACGGCGATCTGGGGCGAGATGAAGGAGAACGCCGCCATGATCTCGCGCGGCGGCCCGCAGTGCGCCGGGCAGATGCTGTTCGAGTGCGCGAGCCGCTCGCCGTGCCTGAAGAAGCGTCCGTACCGGCTGCACCTCGTGGGCCACTCCGCCGGCGCGATCGTGCACTCCCACATCATCGGCGAGCTGGCGAAGCGCGGATGGGAATTCGAGTCGGTGTCCTTCATGGCCCCGGCCGCGCGCGTGGACCTGTTCCAGGAGAAGGTGATGCCGTGGATCGAGAAGGGCCGAGTGAAGCGATACGCCCAGTTCCACCTCACCGACCGCGCCGAGCGCGACGACGACACCTGCCGGCCCATCCTGGGCTACGGCAAGTCGCTGCTCTACCTGGTGTCCGAGTCCTTCGAGGGCGGGCGGCGCACGCCCATCCTGGGCATGGAGCGCTGGTACGACGAAACGGTGCGCAAGGCGGGCCAGCGCAGCATCACCGCCATTGCCGCCCCCACCGCGCGCAGCGGTGCCTCGACGCACGGCGGCTTCGACGACGACGACGCCACCTTGAAGCACGTGCTCCAGTTCATGAAGGGGTGAAGCGATGGAGGAAACCCACACCGGCGGTTGCGCCTGCGGCGCGGTGCGCTACCGGGTGCGCGGCAAGCCCGCCTTCGGCGTGGTCTGCCACTGCACCTTCTGCCAGCGGCGGCTGGCCAGCGCGTTCGCGGTGCTGGCCAGTTTCCACGAGGCCAACGTGGAGATCACCCAGGGACGCACCGCCGTGGCGGAGCACCGCTCGGACGAGAGCGGCCGCTGGCTGCGCATGGAGTTCTGCCCGGCCTGCGGGACGACGGTGACGCACACCGCCGAACTGCGACCCGGCATGCGCACCGTGGCCGCCGGGACTTTCGACGAGCAGGGCTGGTTCCCCATCGACCGGCACATCTGGACGCGCTCGAAGCTCTCCTGGGTGGTGATCCCGGACGGCGTGCCCGCCTTCGAGAAGGCCTACGTGCCGCCCGCCTGAGGGAGCACCGCCGGTACGTGGCTTGCTAAGCTTCCGGGCACCGGACCGCCATGCCCCGTGCATTCCCATGAACGACCCCACCCCACCTGCCCCTGCGCGCCGCCTGCACGTGGGCGACCCCGCCCCGTGGTTCATCGCGTCCTGCACCTCCAACGCCACCTACCACTTCGACACCGTGGCCGGCCGCACGGTGGTCCTGAGCTTCCTGGGCACCTCCGCCGAACCGCGCGTGGCAGCCGCCGCGCAAGCCTTCGCCGCCGAGACGTTCTTCGATGACGAGCGGGCCTGCTGGTTCGGCGTGTTCGTGGACCCGCGCGACCGCGATTCCGGCCGCTGGGCCGAGCGCCTGCCCGGCATCCGCTGGTTCTGGGACCTGGATGGCGCCGTGAGCCGCACCTACGGCGCCCTCGAGAACGGCACCCCGCCGCTGCGCTTCCGCCCCTTCACGCTGGTTCTGGACGAACGCCTGCGCGTGCTGGCCACCTGGGAGCTGGCAGAGGACGGCGCGGCCCACGCCGCCCGCGTGATGGAGTTCGTGCGCGCCCTCACACCGCAGCCCGCCGGCCCTGCGGCCGTGGAAGGCCACGCCCCCGTGCTCGTGATCCCGCGGGTGTTCGAACCGAAGCTGTGCGCCGACCTGATCGCCTGGTACGAGCACGACGGCGGCAAGGATTCGGGCTACATGCAGGAGCGCGAAGGCTTCACCGTGCCGGTGATCGACCATCGCCACAAGCGCCGCCGCGACGCCGAGATCACCGACGAGGGCCTGAAGAACGCCGCCATGCGCCGCGTGAAGCAGCGCATCGCCCCGGAGATCGCCCGCGCCTTCGCCTTCGACGCCACGCGAATCGAGCGCCACATCGTGGCCTGCTACGACGGCTCGGAAGGCGGCTGGTTCCGCCCGCATCGCGACAACACCACGAAAGGCACGACCCACCGCCGCTTCGCCGTCACGCTCAACCTCAACGGCGACTACGACGGCGGCGACCTGCGCTTTCCCGAGTTCGGGCAGCGCACCTATCGCGCGCCGCCGGGGGGTGCGGTGGTGTTCTCGTGCGCGCTGCTGCACGAGGCCACGCCGGTGACGCGCGGCCGGCGCTTCGCCTACCTGCCCTTCCTGTACGACGAGGCGGCGGCGCGGGTGCGCGAGGCGAACCAGGGGTTCCTCAAGCACGACGTGATCGACGAGGTCCGCTGAGGACGCCCGGGCAGGCGCGGACATCCGCCCCTCCCGCGGGTCAACGCCGTCCCCACGGCGCGCGACGCAGTGCCAGGTCCGCGAGCCACAGCAGCAGCGCTGCCAGCGCCAGCCACGGCCACAGCGCCCGGCTCACCTTCACCCCGTCGCCCATCGGCGCGAACACCTCCTCCGGCTTCGGCGCATACCGACCGCCCGTCTGCTCGGCGATGGCCTGCAGCAGCGCGCGATCCGGCGGCATGAGCCGGTCCTCGGCATCCACGGGCGGCTGCAGGTCGCGCGCGCCGGCGGCGCGCGCCAGGCCGGCATCCACGCCGCCGCCCGCCACCAGTTCGAATCGTGCGGCCCCCGACACGGCCGGGTCGTCGGGCAACCGCAATTCGTAGCGCCCCGGCCCCGCCTGCCGCAACCGCAGCGTGCGCGTGGCCCCGCCGGGCCCGCTCACCCGCACCGAGGGCTCGAGGCCGTCACGGAACGCCCCGCCCGCTTCCAGCGCCGAGAGGCTCACCTTCACCACGCCGCCCTCGCGCGCCACCTGCAGGTCAGCGGTCTCGGAGGCCTCGCGCCGCATCACCTCGCGCACCAGCTGCGACCAGAACGGCGCGAAGCCCTTCCACTGCAGCCAGTCCGCCGCCCAGCGGTTGGTGGCGTCCGAGGCGAACACGGCGCTGCGCCCGAGCCCCACCTGCCAGCGCGCCAGCAGCGGCGCGCCGCGCTCGGTGGACAGCGTCACCTCGGCCGCCTCGCGCGCCTTCACGCTGGCGTAGCCCTTCAGCGGCGGCGCGGCAGCGAAGTCGATGCCGCGCAGCAGCTCGGCCTGGCGGCGCGGCACGGCCTGGGCCGGCTCCTCCACGAAGCTCTCGTTCACCACGCGCTGCGTCTCCTCGATGAAGATCTTCGGCACACGCTCAGGGCTCTCGGTGAAGTAGAAGCGGCCGTTGCCCCACTTCGAGATGTTCTCCAGCAGCGCCTTGTCCGCCTCGCCGCCGATGGCCACCGTGGTGACGGTGATGCCGTTGTCGGCCATGCGTTTCACCAGCCGCTGGAAGTCGGCGGGCTGGGTGTCGCCGTCGGAGAGCAGGATCACGTGGCGCGAGCGCAGGTCCTTCTGGTCGGCGAGCACCCGGTAGGCGGTCTGCAGCGCCGGGTAGATGTTGGTCTGGCCGCTGGCGGTGAAGCGCGAGATCAGGTCCTCGGCGCGGCGCTTGCTGCGCACCGGGGCGAGCGGGACCGTCATGTCGGGCTGGGCGTCGAAGGTGATGACGCCGAAGCGGTGGTTCTCGTCCAGCAGGTCGAGCGCACCCAGGGTGGCGGCCTTGGCGAGGTCGAGCTTGCGCCCCTTCATGCTGTAGGAGCGGTCGAGCACGATCAGCAGCGCCAGGTCGCGGCGCTTCTCGCGCGCCTCGAAGGTGACCGGCAGCACGCGCTCCACGGCCGACTCGCGCCAGCCCGACTCGCCATAGGTGTTGGGTCCGGCCACGAACACCACCCCGCCGCCCTGCTCGCGCACCCAGGCCTCGAGCGCGGTCATGGCCTCCGGGGACACGTCCTTCGCCAGGACGTCGTCCAGCACCACGGCATCTCGCGCGGCAAGTCCTGCCACGTCCTTCGGCAGCCGGTCCGCGGCCACCGACTCCAGCTCGAAGCCCTGCTTCCGCAGCACCTCGGCGAGCGGGCGCCGCGCCGCCGTGGAACCCTCCACCAGCAGCACCCGCGGCCGCCCGCCCACGTTCACCGTCTGCGAGAACCCGGGGGTCAGGTCTTGCCTTTTGCCTTCCTCGGGCGCCACGTGCGCACGCAGCGCCACGGGTCCGGTTTCGGCG
>CAZXJW010000070.1:0-12862 GCA_964641005.1 uncultured Rhodocyclaceae bacterium | reverse complement strand
GGGCAGCGGCAGGCAGTAGCGGACGTCGGCCACGGCGTACTCGGCGTAGCCGCCGTCGAGGTCCCAGCCGGTGAAGCGGGCCTCGTCGCAGAGGTTCTCGCGGCCGGCGGTGCACTGCGGGCACTGCCCGCAGGTGTGGCCCAGCCAGGGGACTCCCACGCGCTGGCCCACCTGCATCCCCTCGGCAGCCGGTCCGATGGCCACCACCCGGCCGACGATCTCGTGGCCCGGAACCACCGGGCTGCGGTGCGGCGGCAGGTCGCCGTCCACCACGTGCAGGTCGGTGCGGCACACCCCGCAGGCCGCCACCCGAAGCAACGCCTGCCCCGCGCCGGGCAGTGGCGGGTCGCGGGTGACCAGCCGCAGGGGCTGGCCGGGGTGGTCGAGCTGCATGGCGCGCATGGGGTCAGGCTTGCAACGTGCACCTTTCGCCGCGACACGAGTCGCGAGTCGCGGTCATCATGGCCGGCGAATCGCGCAAGTTGCAAGCCTGACCCCGGCTTGCCCCCCCGGGGGCCGATCGGGCTACCATCCGGCCATGTCCCCGTTCCAGTTCCCCGCGATGCCGGACTCCGCCCCCCTCGGGGCCGGGTCGGCCGTGCGCCGGGCCGCGCTCATCGGCGCGCTGGCCGGGGTGGTGGCGGCCGGCTTCGGCGGCATGGCCGTGCTGCGGGCCATGCCCGATGCGCTTGCCCTGGCGGGCCCGGAAGCGACGGCGCTGGCGGCGGTGCCCCTGTCGCGCCAGCCGGCCTCGGTGCTGCTGGCGCGCTGCGAGCGGGTCGTGGCGGGCGCCGGGATCGAAGACCGCGGCGCCGGTGAATGCGTGGCCTTCGTGGACGGCTTCGTCTGGGGCCACGGCTGGCGCGCCTGGCGCGACGACGCCGACATGTACTTCTGCCCGCCCGAGACCGCGCCGGTGGCCGAGGCCATCCCGGCCGTGGTCACCTACCTGCGCGAGCATCCGGAGCGCCTCGACCAGCCCTCCCACGTGATGCTGTTCGTGGCGCTGCGGTCGGTGTGGCCCTGCGAGCGGTGACCGGGGACGGTCCTTCGTCGCCCGCGTAGCTCGGCGGATCGGAGCAGCCGGCTTCTACCCGGCGGGCCAGGAGTTCGAATCCCTCCAGGGGAGCCATGGTTCGTTCCAGGCCATTCAGCCGGCCGCGGCGCGCTCCGGTTCCACCTGCTCCCCGAGGAAGCCCCCCGACTGCCGCCGCCACAGTGCCGCATACAGCCCTCCGGCCCGCAGCAGTTCCGCGTGGGAGCCGTTTTCCACCACGCGCCCCTCGTCCATCACCACCAGCCGGTCCATCCGCGCGATGGTGCTCAGCCGGTGGGCGATGGCGATGACGGTCTTGCCTGCCATGAGGTCGTCTAGCTGCTCCTGGATTGCCGCCTCGATCTCGCTGTCCAGCGCCGAGGTGGCCTCGTCGAGCACCAGGATGGGGGCGTCCTTGAGGATCACCCGCGCCAGCGCGATGCGCTGCCGCTGCCCGCCCGAGAGCTTCACGCCGCGCTCGCCGGCGTGGGCGGCGTAGCCGGCGCGGTCCTTCCAGTCGCGAAGCGCCACGATGAATTCGTGGGCGTGGGCGCGCCGCGCGGCGGCCTCCACCGCCGCGTCGCTGGCCTCGGGGCGCCCGTAGCGGATGTTCTCGGCGATGGAGCGGTGCAGCAGCGAGGTGTCCTGGGTGACCATCCCGATGGCGCCGCGCAGGCTCTCCTGCGTAACGCCACGCACGTCCTGGCCGTCGATGCGGATGGCGCCGCCCTCCACGTCGTGGAAGCGCAGCAGGAGGTTGACCAGCGTGGACTTGCCCGCGCCGCTGCGGCCCACCAGGCCCACGCGCTCGCCGGGCCGCACCACCAGGTCCAGGCCGTCGATCACCACGGTTCCCGGCGCCAGGGCGCGTCCGTAGCTGAAGCGCACCGTCTCGAACCGCACCTCGCCGCGCGTCACCGCGAGCGCCTTTGCTACGGGCGCGTCCGCGAGCGCCAGGGGACGCGCGATGCTGTCCATGCCTTCCTGCACGATCCCGACGTTCTCGAAGATGCCGCTCACCTCCCAGCTCACCCAGCTCGCCACGCTGGCGATCTGCCAGGCCAGGGGAATGGCGGTGGCAACCTCGGCGGCGCTCGCGAGGCCGTTCAGCCACAGCCAACCGCCCACCAGCGCCGTCGCTGCCACCATCAGGGTGTTGAGCACGGCCAGGGCAAGCACGAACAGCGTGCTCCAGCGCATGTGCACCTGCATGCGTGCCGCGTGCTCGTCGAGGCTGTCGCGCACGTGGGCGTCCTCGTCGCGGGCGCGGGCGAACAGCTTCACGGTGAGGATGTTGGTGTAGCTGTCCACCACCCGGCCCATCACCTGGGAGCGGGCCTCCGAGCTGGCGCGCGACAGGTCGCGCATGCGCGGCACGAAGCTGCGCAGGAACAGCAGGTAGCCGGCGATCCAGGCGAGCGTGGGAAGGGCCAGCAGCGGGTGCGAGCTCAGCATGACGGCGATGGCCGTGGTGCCGTACACGAGGATGTACCAGATGGCGCGGATCGACGACGTGACGCTCTCGCGCACGGCGTTGGCGGTGTTCATCACGCGGTTGGCGATGCGTCCCGCGAAGTCGTTCTGGAAGAAGGTCCAAGACTGCCGCACCACGTGCCAGTGGGTCTGCCACCGGATCTCGGTGGTGACTCCGGGCGTGACGGCGTTCAGGCGTACCAGGCAATCCACCAGGATCGCCAGGGGCCGCAGCACGAGGAACAGCAAGGCCAGCAGCGCCAGGGGGAGGGCGCCCGACGCCAGCGCCGCACGGGGATCCGGGGCGGTCATCACGCCCACCAGCCGGCCGATGAACAGCGGCACCACCGTGTCGAGGAGCGCGACGGCTAGGCTTGCCGCCAGCATGCCGGCGTACACGCGCGGGTGCTGGCTCAGGAAATGGCGATAGAAGCCCCACAGCGTGCCGGGAGGTCCGGACGGGGGCGTCACCGACTCCGGCGGCACCGCGGTGCCGGGAACAAGCGATTCGAAGAAGCGGAAAACGGCCGGGACCCCGGGAAGGTGCGGAATCCGGGAATCAGGCGACGGCGATCGCCGACACGGCTTCCGCCACGGCCTTGCCCACGTCCGAGGTCCTTGCCTTTCCGCCCATGTCCGGGGTACGCGGTCCGTCGCGCAGCACCCCTTCGATCGCCCGCTCCACCGCCGCGGCGGCCTGGGGATGTCCCAGGTGCTCGAGCATCATGGCGCCCGACCAGATCTGGCCGATGGGATTGGCGATGCCGCGCCCGTGGATGTCCGGTGCCGAGCCGTGCACGGGTTCGAACAGCGACGGGAACACCCGCTCGGGATTGATGTTGCCCGAGGGCGCGATGCCGATGGTGCCGGCGGTGGCGGGACCGAGGTCGGAGATGATGTCACCGAACAGGTTCGAGGCGACGATCACGTCGAAACGCTGCGGGTTCAGGACCAGCTGGATGGTGAGCCCGTCGATGTGGTACTGGTTGGTCTTGACGTCGGGGTAGTTCTTCGCCATGGCGGCGAAGCGCTCGTCCCAGTAGGGCATGGTGATGGCGATGCCGTTGGACTTCGTCGCCGAGGTGAGCGTGCGGCGCGGCCGGCGCTGCGCCAGTTCGAACGCGTAGCGGATGATCCGGTCGGTGCCGCGGCGCGTGAAGACGGATTGCTGCATTGCCATCTCGTAGTCGGTGCCCTCGAAGAGCCGTCCGCCGACGGAGGAATACTCGCCCTCGGTGTTCTCGCGCACCACCCAGTAGTCGATGTCGCCCTCCTGGCGGCCGGCCAGCGGGCAGGGCACCCCGGGCATCAGGCGCACGGGACGCAGGTTCACGTACTGGTCGAAGCCGCGCCGCATCTGGATGAGCGAATCCCACAGCGACTTGTGGTCGGGCACGCGGGCCGGCCAGCCGGTGGCGCCGAAGTAGATGGCGTCGTGGCCCTCGATGCGTGCGCGCCAGTCCGGCGGCATCCACCAGCCGTGGCGGTCGTAGTTGTCACAGCTCCAGTCGAACTCGTCCACGCGCAGCGAGATGCCGTGCCGGCGCGCCACGGCGTCGAGCACGCGCAGCCCCTCGGGCATGACTTCCTTGCCGATGCCGTCGCCGGCGATGACTGCGATGCGATGGGTGGCCACTCTGCTTCTCCCTGTGGCGATGGCGGGAATCCCGCCCGGCCGGTGTCGTTGGAGGCCGGATTCTATTCCGGCCGGCGCCCTTCCTCGGACGTGCCTGTAAAGCCCCGGACACATCGCCGTGCCACGCTGCGCCCCATTCACGCCGGTCTGCATCGTGACCGACCGGCGCAACGGAGGAATGCATGCGCGCGATCCGCAGGACCATCGACGGGATCACCTACGACACGGGCAGTGCCGACCTCGTGCACCGGGCCTGGACGATCGACGACGTCGCCGATGCCGAGGTGGAGCTCAGCCTCTACCGCAGCGAGGAGGGGCACTGGTTCGAGGTTCGCCGCGAGGAAGGCCAGCTCTACGGCGGCTTGCGGGCACTCTCGCCGGGCGAGGCCGTGCAGTGGCGGCGCACCCACGGAGCCGAGGAGGCGACGGAGCGTCGCGGCCCGGTCGCCGCGGGCGAGGCCGCCGCGGCGCTGCTCACGCGTCGCTGGGTCGTGCCCGATCCGGTGAACGGTTGACCGCGGGTCCGCGTCCGTGACGGCGCGGCAGGCACTGGTCACGCTTCGCGTCGCCCTGCGGCTTGCTGGCGGTTTCGTCGGGCTCGCGTGGATCGCGGTGCTGCTGCCGGCGCAGCGCCGGGAGCGCATGGTGGTGAACTGGTGCCGGGGCGCACTCGGCGACCTTGGCATCGCGCTCGCGGTGCGGGGAGCACCCGTGCCCGTGGACGCCTGCCTGGTGGTCTGCAACCACGTCTCCTGGGTGGACACGGTGGCCCTGCGTGCCGTGCTGCCGTGCGGCTTCGTGGCCAAGCGCAGCCTGCGCGGCTGGCCGGTGGTGGGCCGCCTGATCGCCCTCACGGGTGGCGTGTTCGTGCACCGCGAGAGCCCGCACGACCTGCCGCGCGCGCTGGACGAGGTGATGGCGCGCATCCGAGGTGGCACCTCCGTGTGCCTGTTCTCCGAGGCGACCACCACCACGGGCGAGGCCGTGGCGCCGTTCTTTCCGTCGTCCTTCGAGTGGGCGGCGCGCGACGGCGTCTACGTGCTGCCCGTGGCGCTGCGCTACTTCGAGGACGGCCAGCCGGGCCGCGCCGCCTCGTGGGTGGGCGACGAGGCCTTCCTGCCGTCGCTGCTGCGCATCGCCGGAGCGCGCCGGCTCTCGGTGCAGGTGACCGTCGGCCAGCCCCTTCGTCCGCACTCCGACCGGGCCCGCGCGGCGATGGCCGCTCGTGCCGAGGTGGCGGCGCTGGGACGCCTGGAACTCACGGGGTCGGCCTTCCCGCATCGCGAGGGTGGGCGCGTCGTCCTCGCGGCGCGGCACGCCGCGCTCGCCGGGTCGGTGGAGACGGCACTGCGTGCGTGGATCGCCCGGGAGCGCCCCGGCGCTGGACAGGGGCAGGCGTCGTCCACGGCCCTGATGGCGCTGGGCGTGGACTCGCTCGACACCCTCGACCTGCTCGCCCATCTGGAGCACGCGCTGGGGCTGCGCATCGACGGGCGGCGGCTGGAGCTGCCCCTCGAGCCCACCATCGGGGAGTTCGCGGCGGCGGTGGCGGGTGCGGTGGCGTCCGAAGCCGGCGCCGTCCCGCTCGCCGATCCGCTGCCGGCCGGCTGAGCGCCGCGTGGCGCGCACCGGAGCCGGAGGCTCCGGGCGAGGGTATGCTTGGCGCATGGATCAACAGGACGCACACCCCGATGGGAAGCCGGGCGCCCGAGCGCGCGTTCGCTCGCTGCTCGATCCCCTGCACTGGAACCGCGCCGCGCACGACCGCTTTGCCCTCGACGAGGAGGGCATCGACCGCTTCCTTGCCGCCGGCCGGCTGGCGTGGCTGCCACGCCCCGATCCGGTCCGGCTCGGCCTGGTCACGGGCCTCGCGCTCGAACTGGCGCTGCTGCTGCTGTCCGCCCTGGATGGGCGCCGCGGCGGCCATGCCGAGCCCCTGTCCGCCGTTCTCATGGTCCACGTGCGCTGCCTGGTGCTGATCCCTGCCCTGATCGCGGGCACGACGGTGGTGCGCTTCTACCTTCCATGGATCCTGTCGCAGTTCCACCAGAGCGGCCTGCTGGCGGGTGAGGAGGGTGGCGAACGCCTGCGCGAGATCCTGCGCCAGTACCGGGCGCTGCGCGACATGCGGGTGGTGCAGGCGGTGATCTTGGTGCTCGCCTTCCTGCCGGCCACCACCGCCTGGCTGGGCGTGGAGGAGATCGACGCCCTCGCGTGGGCGCGCCTGCCCGACGGCAGCGTCGGCGCGGTGGGCCTCTGGTACGGGCTCGTGGTGAAGCCGCTGTCGGTGGTGCTCCTGATGTGGTGGATCTGGAGGCTGTGGATCCTGCTGATCCTGCTGTGCGCGCGCGTGGCACGGTTGCCGCTCGCCTTCGCGCCGACCCATCCGGACGCCGCGGGGGGGCTCGGGTTCGTGGCGGACCTGCCCTTCATCCAGGCTCCCCTCCTGTTCGCCGTGTCGTCGACGGCCTGCGCCGGGCTCGCGGAGGAGATCCTGGCGGGATCCTTCAGCCTGCACCGCCAGCCCTACGTGCTGGTCGTGCTGGTGGTGGTGCTCGTGGCCATGGCGCTGGTGCCCATGCTGCCCTTCGTGGGGCCGGTGCGACGCATGGCCTACGACGCCTGGGACCAGTATCACGGCCTGCTGGTGCGTCACGGTCAGATGGTGCACGCCCGCTGGATCGAGGGCCGGGAGGTCCCCGACGACGAGGGGCTTCTCAATGCTCCCGAGATCGGGCCGGTGGCCGACATCGGTGCGCTGTACGAACGGGTGGACGGCATCGAGCCGGTGATGATCTCGCGCGGCACCGTGATCGTGCTCGTGGCGGTCACCGCCGCGCCGGTGGTGCCGCTGGTGTTGCTCGAGTATCCGGTGGTGGAGATCGTCAAGATGCTGAGCGGCTTCGTGCTTTGAGCGGGGCGGGGCCGTGGCGCGGGTGATTCCTCAGGGCTGGCGGGCGCTCGAGGCCACCGGCGCGGCGGCGCGCGAGCTGGAGACCCTCGCCGTGCTGGCGGAGCGCCTGCCCGAGGACTGGACCGTCTACCACGGCGTGCACTGGACGCGCCTGGAGGGCAACCACGCGGTGTTCGGCGAGGTGGACTTCGTGGTGGTGGCGCCTTCCGGCCGGGTGCTGCTCGTCGAGCAGAAGTCCGGCCTGCTCGAGGAGACCGCGGAGGGCCTGGTGAAGAAGTACGCCTCGGGCACCAAGCGCGTCTCGGCGCAGATGGCCCGCAGCGCCGATGCGCTCGCCTCGCGCTATGCCGCCGCCGCCCAGGGCGGCAAGCTCCATCCCGACGTGCTGCTGTACTGCCCGGATTACCTCGTGAAGCAGCCGGCCATCGCCGGGCTGCCGCCCGAGCGCATCGTGGACACCCGCCGGCGCGGCGAGCTGGTGCCCATCATCGAGAAGGCGCTGTCCGATCCACCGCCCGCGCCCGTGGACGTGGCGCGGGTCCACCGCTTCTTCCGCTCGGTGCTGGAGCTGGTGCCCGACATCGGCGCCTGGAGCGCCGAGGCCGATTCGCTGCACACGCGCCTGTCGGGCGGCCTGGCGGAGTGGGGGCGGCGGCTGGAGTTCACGCCCTTCCGGCTGCGCGTGCGCGGCACGGCGGGCTCGGGCAAGACGCAGCTCGCCGCTGCGGTGTTCCGGGACGCCGTGGCCGCGGGCCGGCGGCCGCTGTACGTGTGCTTCAACCGCCCCCTGGCCGACCACATGGCGCGCGTGGCCCCGGAGGGCGGCGTGGTGGCCACCTACCACCAGCTCTGCGAGCGCGTGCTGCGCGAGGCCGGCGAGGCGCCCGACTTCCGCCAGCCCGACGTCTTCGGCCGCCTCGAGCGCGCGTTCGCCGCGCGCGATCCCGGGCCCGCGTGGCGCTTCGACGAGCTGATCGTGGACGAGGGCCAGGACTTCGAGCCCGCCTGGCGCGACCCGCTGCTGCGCCTGCTCGCCGAAGGCGGCCGGGCGTGGTGGCTGGAGGATCCCATGCAGAACCTCTACCGCCGCGCGCCGGTGGAACTGCCCGGCTGGGTCACGCTGCGCGCCGATACCAACTACCGCAGCCCCGCCGACATCGTGGCCTCGCTCAACCGCCTCGGCGCGCTGGCCGGGCGCGCGGGCTCGCCGCTGCCCGACTCGGGCGTGGACGTGGAGACATATTCCGACGCGCCCGGCCTGATCGAGCAGACCAAGAGCGCCATCACCCGCTGCGTGGGCCTGGGCTTCCGGCGCGACATGATCGTGGTGCTCACCTACCGCGGCCGCGAGGGCTCGGCGCTCGCGCCCTTCACCCAGCTCGGGCCGCACCGGCTGCGCGGCTTCACCGGCCGCTAC
Organism: uncultured Rhodocyclaceae bacterium; assembly: GCA_964641005.1. GTDB lineage: Bacteria > Pseudomonadota > Gammaproteobacteria > Burkholderiales. The sequence continues at coordinate 4,386 of CAZXJW010000070.1, read as the reverse complement.
GACCTGTTCGGCAATCCCGACTACTCAGAGGGCGACGTGCTGCTGGAATCGGTGTTCCGGATCAAGGGACAGTCCGCGCCGTGCGTGATCTTCACCGAGATCGACTTCGAGACCCTCGACGAAGACGCCCTCACGCGGCTGTTCGTCGGGGCCACGCGGGCTTCCATGAAGCTGGTTCTGGTGGCCTCGGAGCGGGCGGCGAGGTCGGTGATCGCGCGCTTCGAGTCGCTCGAGGGCGCCGGACCGTGAGCGGGGTTCTCGACGGCCGCGTGGCGCTGGTCACCGGCGGGACCACCGGCATCGGCAAGGCTGCCGCGCGCGTGTTCGCCCGCGAGGGTGCACGGGTCTGGATCACGGGACGGCGCGAGGCGCTGGGCCGCGAGGCGGAGGCGGAACTCTGCGCCGATGCGGCGGTGCGAGGCGCCGGCGGTGTCGTGCGCTTCCTCGCCGCCGACCACGCCGACGCCGGCGAGTGCGCCCGCGCGGTGGACGCGGTCGTCCGCGAGACCGGCGTGATGCACGTGCTCTTCAACAATGCGGGCGTGGTGCCTCGCGGCACCGCCGAGACCACCAGCGAGGACACCTGGGCGCGCACGCTGGCGATCAACGTCACCGCGGTGTGGCGCATGAGCCGGCTCGCGCTGCCGCACCTGCGTGCCGCGGGCGGCGGGACGATCGTGAACAACGCCTCGGACTGGGGGCTCGTGGGGGCCGCCAATGCGCTCGCCTACTGTGCGAGCAAGGGTGCGGTGATCCAGATGACCCGTGCCATGGCCCTGGACCACGCCCGCGAGGGCATCCGGGTCAACGCCGTGTGTCCCGGCGACACGCGGGTGGAGCGCTGGGTGGATCCCGGGCTTTCCGCGGACCATGCCCCGGTGGACCTCGCCGGCGCGGAGGCCTTCGCACGGGCGAACTTCCCGATTCCCAGGCTTGCCACGTCCGATGAAGTGGCGCGGGTGGTGCTCTTCCTCGCGAGCGATGCCTCGAGCTATGTCACCGGAGCGGCGCTGCCGGTGGATGGGGGCAACACCGCGCGGTGAGCGTGTCGCCCTTCGACGAAAGGGGGGATGCCCAGGGTTGCCATGTCCAACCGGCGTCCCCTGGCTTGCGCCGGGTGAACGCACTCTCGCGCGCCGCCGGGCTGGTCCTCGCATTGGTGACGACGGCCGTGCCGCATGCGCACGGTTTCGTGCTATCCGACGGCCGCGAGGCGTGGTGCGAAGCGCGGGTGGGCGGGGCCGCCTGTTCGATCTGCCATTCGCCCCGTGACCCATAAAGAGTTGAACTAAAAGACCTTTGTTGCGAGGGCCTCGGGCGCGGGGAGGGTGTTCGTGGTCCGGTCGGCGCGTTGACTGTACCAACTGGTCGGTATAGATTCGCGGCCTTCCGACCGTCCGGTCGGTGCATCGACCCGGAGACGCCATGGTCCGCGAGACCTCCCAGGACGCCATCCTCGACGCCGCCCAGGCCGTGGTGCTGGAGCGCGGAGCCAGCCACGTGACCCTGGACGCCGTGGCCGAGCGCGCCGGCCTGAGCAAGGGCGGCGTGCTCTATCACTTCCAGAACAAGGAAGCCATGCTCGCCGCGCTGGTGGAGCGCATGGTTCGCACCTTCACCGCCGTGGTGGAGCAGAAGCGCCAGGCGCTCGGTGGCGACCCGGCTCGCGCCCTCGAGGCTCACGTGGAGGCCGTGTTCTCCATGGGCGACCAGATGAACGACGCCGCCTGCGCGCTGCTGCCCGCGCTGTCCTCCAACCCCGTGCTGCTGGAGCCGCTGCGCGCGTTGTACCGCGAGCACTACCGTGAACTCGCGCGCTCCCGCGTGGGGCAGGACCAGGCGGCCATCGTCTCCCTCGCCCTCGACGGGCTCTGGCTGATGGACATGTTCCAGATCTCGCCCCTCGAACCGGCCGACGAGGCGCGCATCAAGGCGCTGCTGCTTCGCATGGCCTCCGAGCCGCTTTGCCCGGGCGCGCCCGGCGTATCGCCGGCGGAACGCCACACCGTTGCCCACTCCTGATCCCCTTCCCTGAACCCCGGTCCCCGCGCTCCCGAGGAGACACCATGCGATTCGCCACTCTCACCCTGGTCCTGGCCCTCGCGGCCGCGCTCGCCGCCTGCGGCAAGAAGGAGGAGGGCGGCGGTGCGCCGGCGGGCGGCGGCGCCCCCGTGACCACGGCACCGGCGCGCTACCTCGCGGTGGTGGAGACCCAGGAGTTCCCCGCCCGCCTCGAGGCGGTGGAGTCGGTGGCGGTGCGCTCGCGCATCACCGGCTACATCCAGGAAGTCCACTTCGCCCAGGGTGCGGAAGTGCGCCGGGGCGACCTGCTGGTGACCATCGACCCGCGCCCCATCCAGGCGCGCGTGGCCAAGGCCGAAGCCGACGTGGTGACGCTCGAGACGCGGCTGGACCTCGCCCGCATCGAACTGGCGCGCACCGAGAAGCTCATGGCCAGCCAGGCCACCTCCCAGCGCGAGCTCGACGAGAAGGCCGCCACCGTGCGCGACCTTGAGGCCTCCATCAAGGCCGCCCGCGCCGGGCTGGATGCGGCGAAGCTCGACCTGTCCTTCACCCGGATCGTGGCGCCCATTTCCGGGCGTGCCGGCAAGGCCGAGATCACCGCCGGCAACTTCGTGCAGACGGAGGGGCCGGAGTCCCCCGTGCTCACCACCATCGTCTCCTCGGGCCCGATCTACGTCACCTTCGACGTGGACGAGCGCACGTTCGTGAAGTTCGGCCTCAAGGGGCGCGGGACGGTGAAGGGCGGACGCCTGCCGGTGGAAGTGGGCCTGGCGGGCGAGCAGGGCTTCCCTCACCCCGCCACCCTGGTGTACGTGGACAACCGCGTGGACATCCAGACGGGCAACGTGCGGCTGCGCGCGCTGCTCGACAACCGCGAGGGCACCCTGGTGCCGGGCCTGTACGCCCGGGTCCGGCTTGCCGATCCGGCCGGCACGGCCGAGGCGGTGGTGGTGCCCGACGCGGCCATCGGCACCGACCAGGACCGCAAGTTCGTCTACGTGGTGGGTTCAGACCGCAAGGCCACTTACCGGCCCGTGAAGACCGCCCAGGTCGTGGATGGCCAGCGCGTGGTTCTGGAGGGCCTCAAGGCCGGCGAGCAGGTGATCGTGAACGGCCTGATGCGCGTGCGGCCAGGACAGCCGGTGACGGCCACGCCCGAGGGCGCGGCGCCCGCCGCGCCGACGCCCGCCGACGCGCCCGCCGCCCCGGGCGACAAGCCCGCGGACAAGAAGTAAGCGCCGGAGCCCGCGTCCATGGATCTCTCGCGCTTCTTCATCGACCGGCCGATCTTCGCCTCGGTCGTCTCGATCTTCATCTTCATCGCCGGGCTGCTCGCCATGCTGCGGCTGCCGGTGGCCGAGTACCCCGAGGTGGTGCCGCCCTCGGTGCAGGTGCGCACCCAGTTCCCGGGCGCCAACCCGCAGGTGCTCGCCGACACCGTGGCTGCGCCGCTCGAGGAGAACATCAACGGCGTCGAGGACATGCTCTACATGTCCTCCCAGAGCACCGCCGACGGCTCCTACCAGCTCACCATCACCTTCAAGGTGGGCACGGACGTGGACCGCGCCGAGAACCAGGTGCAGAGCCGGGTGCAGCGGGCGCTGCCTCGCCTGCCCGAGGAGGTGCGCCGCATCGGCGTGATCGCCCAGAAGAGCTCGCCCAACCTCACCATGGTGGTGAGCCTGATCTCTCCCGATGACCGCTACGGCGAGATCTACCAGCGCAACTACGCCGTGCTCAACATCAAGAACCGCCTCCAGCGCATCGAGGGCATGGGCCTGGTGGACGTTTTCGGCGGCGGCGACTATGCCATGCGCATCTGGCTTCTGCCGCCCAAGCTCGCCGCGCTGGGGTTGCAGGCCACCGACGTGGTGCGCGCGCTGCAGGAGCAGAACGTGCAGGTGGCCGCCGGTGTGCTGGGCGCGCCGCCGGCCGACGGTGCCACGGCCTTCCAGCTCAACGTCAACGCCCGCGGCCGCCTGGTGGACGAGGCGGAGTTCGGGGACATCATCGTGCGCTCCTCGCCCTCGGGCGTCGTGCGCCTGAAGGAGGTGGCGCGCATCGAGCTGGGCGCCAACACCTATTCGCTGCGCAGCCTGCTCGACAACAAGCCCTCCATCGGCATCGCGGTGTTCCAGTCGCCCAAGGCCAACGCCCTGGAGCTGTCGAACCAGGTGCGCGAGGCCATGGAGGAGCTCAAGCGCGACTTCCCGCCCGGGCTGGACTACAAGATCGTCTACGACCCCACGCAGTTCGTGCGCGCCTCCATCAAGGCGGTGGTGGCCACCCTGTTCGAGGCGGTGGCCCTGGTGGTGCTGGTGGTGATCGTGTTCCTGCAGACCTGGCGCGCCTCGATCATCC
>CAZXJW010000069.1:0-13002 GCA_964641005.1 uncultured Rhodocyclaceae bacterium | reverse complement strand
CCTCGGGGTGGACCGTCGCGTGCTCGTCCTCGGCCTGGAACTGCCAGCCTTGACCGCCGGCGCTTGAACAGACTAGTCTTCTGACTAGTTGTTTCGGAGACGATCCATGAAGACGTGGCCGGTACAGGACGCGAAAGCACGGTTCAGCGAGTTCCTCGAAGCGAGCCTGACCGAGGGGCCCCAGGTCGTGACACGGCGCGGCGTCGAGGCCGCCGTCCTCGTTCCGATCCAGGAGTGGCGCGCGCTGCGCGAGCGCGCGCTGCCGGACCTGAAGTCGCTCCTGCTGACCGATCCTCGGGGACGCGGCGACCTGCGGATTCCCGCGCGCGGTCGCTGGCGGCGCCGGCCAGCGGCGGCGGACTGAGCCGGGCGAGGCGCTACAGGGCGATGTACCTGCTCGACACGAACGTCGTATCGGAATTGCGCAAGCCGAAGCCGCATGGCGCGGTGGTCGCCTGGCTGCAGGCGGCTGCGCCGGCTACGCTGTTCCTGTCCGCCGTGACGATCGGCGAGATCCAGTCCGGCATCGAGCGCACGCGCGAGCTCGACTCCGCAAAGGCTGACGAGATCGAGAGCTGGCTCGACGACCTCGCGCGCCAGATGCAGGTGCTGCCCGTAGACAGCGCCATCTTCCGCCGCTGGGCCCGGCTTGTTCATCGCGAGAATGACCACCATCTCGAAGACGCGTTGATCGCGGCGACCGCTCTCGAACGACACATGACGGTCGTCACGCGCAACGTTGCCGACTTCAAGCCCTTCGGCGTCCCGACCCTGAATCCGTTCGCGCTGAAGCGCTGACTGCGCGCCGCCCCTGAGGTCAGCGCAGCAACAGCGTGTCTGCCAGCTTTGCCACCGACCCTCCTCTCGCCCCTGAGGAGCTCGCTGAGCTCGACCGTCGGCTGGATGCGCTCGAGGCGGGTGGCGATCCTGGACGGCCGGCGGCCGAGGTGATGTCCGAGATTCGTCGTGCCCGGCGAGCTGCTCACTGCGGCTGATCGTCGCAGCGGAGGATGACATCCGGCAGATCGCGAGGTACCTGGATCACCAGGATCCACGGGTCGGCGATCGCGGCCTGCTGGCCATCGAACAGACGCTCAGTCGAATCGAGCGCTCACGGCTGCTGTACCCGCGACTGCGCCGTTGCGGCAATGGCGCGCAGATCGCCAGATATTCGGCTCGATTCTGTAGCGCGTTGCGCCCACGATGGCGATCCTTGATTCGTTTGCAGAGTCAGATCCCGGGGTGCACGGCATTTCGTGCAACGCGCTCCCTGGACCACTATGGCTGACTATAATGACCATCTTGACCATACCGATGAGGTCATCATGGCCAACACGACATGGACGGTGGCCGAGGCGAAGGCGAAGTTCAGCCAGGTGCTGGAGCAGGCCCGCACGGCCGGTCCGCAGACGATCACGCGCAGCGGCAAGCTCGCGGCGGTGGTGGTTTCGGCTGAAGAGTGGGCGCGCAAGACCCAGCGGGTGGGGAACCTCGCGGAGTTCTTCGCGCAGTCCCCGTTGCGCGGCTCCGGTCTGAAGCTGCGCCGGCCCCGTGGCGGAGCGCGCCCGATCAAGCTGTGAGCTGGCTGCTCGACACCAACGTGGTCTCGGAATGGGCGCGCCCGCGGCCGGACGCCGGGGTGATTCGGTTTCTGGAGGCGCTGGACGAGGACAGGACCTTCCTGAGTGTCGCAACGCTGGCCGAGCTGCGGCTCGGGATCGAGCAGCTAGGCGCGGGCGCTCGCCGCGCCTCGCTGGAGCGATGGCTGTCTCACGACCTGGCCGACCGCTTTGCCGGGCGCGTACTAGGCGTCGACGCCACGGTGTCGGACTCCTGGGGTCGGTACCTGGCGCGCGGCCGTTCCTCGGGGCGACCCATGTCCGTAATGGACGCGCTGGTCGCCGCGACGGCGCGCCAGCACGGGCTGACGCTGGTCACGCGCAACGTGGCGGACTTCAGGGCGGCGGACATCTCGCTGCACGATCCCTGGGCTTGAAGCACGGCCGCGCCGGACGGCGGGCGGAGCGCGTTTCATGGCGCAAGCGCCGCCCGTGTTACTCCGGTCTGCGCCCAGTAAGCGGGTGTCTCCCGGATGGCCCTTCGGCGCACACTCAGTTGTATGCTCTTATAGACCTCCAACGGCAGCATCCACCTCACGAGGCATCCCATGCCAGACACCGCCAGACAGGCCCCCTCCCCGGCGTCCGCCAAGTACGCCTCTCCCGCCCTGAAGAGCGACACCGACCAGCAGGTCTGGCTCGGCAGCCCCCACCTCGACAGCCTGATGTCGATGGTCATCGCGCTGAGCGGCGAGGTCTGGGCCGGCAAGCAGCGCATGGCGATCCTCGAGAAGGTGCTCGCGGCCAAGGGCGTCAAGGTCGCCGAGGCGGTCGAGAACTACGTGCCGTCGAAGGCGGAGTACGCGGAGTGGGAGACCGAGCGGCAGGCGATGGCTGAGCGGGTCTTCAAGGTCGCGGTCGCCTCGCCCGCGCTGGTGCCACCGGGCATCAGCGGCGCGGGCGTTGGCGGCGGCAAGGCCAAGGGCTGAGGGGGCATCATCATGAAGCGTCGTGAATTCATTCCCCTCGCCACCACGGTGGCGGCGTCGGCGGCGGTGGCGGGGGCGTCCTCGATCAGCCAGGCGGCGACTCCGGCGGCCTGTGCGGCCGAGGCGTCCACGCAGGACGTCGACATCGACCCGGAGAACCAGGCGCCGGCGATGCTGAAGAAGAACTCGATCCGGCTGCCGAAGCTCGACCAGCAGAGCACGCAGGATTTCTTCAGCAGCCTGCGCTCCTGGATGCGCACCTCCTCGCCCGACCTCGGGGCGCAGGTGGAGTCGCTGGCGACGACGCGGGGGCTGAACCCGGCAGAGATGCCGATGGATGCGGCCTGGCAGCTGGCGATGACGCATCCGGTGTTCGCAGCGCGCTCGCGCATCAACACGAGCACGCAGCAGCTGATGTGGCGCGGCATCGCGGACGTGTTCCACAAGAACTCGGATGCGTACCTTGCGGCGCTCGCGGCCACGGACAAGAGCGGGCCGGGGTCGCTGGAGCTCAACCCTGGCATGGCCCTGCCGGAGTACACGCGCTACGAGATCCACATCCAGCCGGGTGGGTACGTGGGCGACGAGTTCGCGGGCGCGATCTCGCTGCACGGGTTCAAGCACTTCGACCGGCAGTTCGCGTTCAACGATCACCAGGAGCATCACCTGGCGATGGCGCAGGAGACGCCGCTGCCCTGTGACGGGAAGGTGGCGCGGATCCTCGACCTCGGCTGTGGCTGGGGCGGGCTCGCGACGGCGTACAAGGAGCGCTTCCCGGAGGCGGAGGTCTGGGGGATCGACGTCGGCGCGCCGATGGTGCGCTGGGCGCATCATCGGGCGGTGAAGATGGGGCTCGCGGTGAACTTCGCGCAGCGGCTCGGCGAGGACTCGAAGTTCGAGGCGGGGTCGTTCGACGTCGTGGGCAGCTACATCATGTTCCACGAGGTGTCGGCGGAGGCGGCGAAGCAGATCGTGGCGGAAGCCTTCCGGATCCTGCGGCCGGGCGGAGTGTTCCGGGTGATCGACTTCGTGACGCGGGGGAATCCGGAGTACAGGGAGCCGAAGACGGTGATGGCGAAGGCGGGGCAGTGGGCGGATCACCGGTACAACAATGAGCGCTGGGCGCCGGAGTATCGGGGGTCGGACTTCATCGGGGTGCTGCGGGCGGCGGGTTTCGAGGTGAAGATCGATCCGAAGCGGCCGGGGGCGTTTCAGGAAGTGACGGCGACCAAGCCGGTGTGAGGCGCTGAGAAAATAGATCAGATCTGTTTTCGAGATCTGGTTTGGGGACGGGGCGGCCTTGGGGTCGCCCCGTTCTCGTTTCTGGCGAATTGCGCAGATTCAACGGTTGTCGAGACGCGTGCCGTCGCCGCACGCTGCACGCGTGGGGAACCAGGAGCTCGAGAGGGCCACAGGCCACGATGTCACCCATAGAATCCGTACGGTGCGCGGACAACGGGTGCTGCTCGACGCTGATCTGGCTACCTTGTACGGCGTGAGCACGAAGGCTTTCAATCAGGCGGTGCGTCGAAACATCGAACGGTTTCCGTCGGACTTCGTGCTTCAGTTGACGGAAGACGATGCGAAGTCTTTAAGGTCACAAACTGTGACCTTAAAGACAGGCAGGGGGCAGCACCGCAAGTACCTCCCGCTTGCTTTCACGGAACACGGTTGCCTGATGGTCGCTAACGTCCTGCGTTCGTCCCGGGCGACGGAAGTCAGCGTCCTGATCGTCCGTGCGTTCGTTCAATTGAGAGCCGCGATTGCGACCAATCGGGAACTGTCAGACCGCATGGATGTGTTGAGTGCGAAGATTCGCGGTCAGGGACGCAGACTGGCGACGCACGAGCGCGCGATTCTGAAGCTGCTCGCGGAGATCCGGCGACTGACACAGTTCCCCGAGTCGCCTTCGAGACCCATTGGCTTTACGGCAGACGTTCGGTCCAAGGCTGGGTCCTGATTACGCTCACCGGGCAAACGTGACCTGTGATCGCCGCGCATGCACATTAATGAGCGTCTACTTCGTTCGTGCATTCGTGAAGCTGCGGGAGCTTCTCAGCTCCCACGCGGAACTCGCACGCAAGTTCGCCCTGCTGGAGAAGTCGCGGGCAACGCTCGATGCCAATACTCGTCGGCAGTTCGAGGAGTTCTACGAGGCCATCCTCTCGCTGATGGGGCCCAGGTTCCGGAAGCAGTAGAGGCATGTCTCGAGATACGGAAAGCACGATTGCCGGGCTGCCACTGCGCACCGGGGGATGACGTCAGTCTCCTGGCGCGGGATCCATCACTGATGCCGCCAGCCCGAGCCGTTCCCGCAGACGGCGGGTGATGGCCGGATCGAGCGGCGGATTCATGCGCGGGCCGTCGCGTTCGATGCTGCGCACGAGGACCTCGACCTGTTCGCGCCCGTCGGGGTCGCGCACGGCGTCGAGGGGCGTGCGGCCGCCGAGCGCGGGGATCTTGTCCTCGAGCCAGCGCTCGTAGTACTCGGCGAGATAGCGGCCGATGTGGGCCTGCACTTCGGGCGGCACGGGGGCAGGCGGCCCGGGTTCGCGGGTCGGCGCGTTCGACAGGGCGTGTTCGATGGAGTCGAGTTCGCTCAGGCGGTAACGCGCGCGCTCCGGCAGCGCCTTCTTGACGTGGCGGCGGAACGCGGCGGCGCGGCGGTTCGAGTTCACGGCGCAGCTGAGGCGGCCTGGGCGGATCTCGATGTGGCCGAGCACGGTGTTCTCGAGGGCGCTGCTGCCGCGCTTGTTGCGGCGGGTCCAGCTGAAGCGCAGCGCAGTGGGTGTGCCGCTCGCGTCGCGCTCGGCTTCCGCCAGCGCGGCCTGCGCCTCTTCGGCAGTCGCGAGGTGGCGCAGGGCTTCGAAGGCGGCGGGCACGGCGTCGGGCGCTGGGTCGAGGTCGAACAGCAGTCGCTGCAGCTGCAGCGGATCGCCGTCGGTGTTGTGCAGCTGCGGCAGGCCGGGCTCGAGCAGGCGTTCGAGGGCGTCGAAGTAGATCTCGCGCAGCTCGATGCCCCACTCGCGCAGGCCGGCGGAATCGATCCCGGGCGCGGTGCGGTGGATCTTCCTGCGCAGCTCGATCACGGCGAGCTTCGTGTCCGGCGGCAGGCTGAGCGGCGCCAGCGCCTCGAGCAGCGCGAGACCGTCCACGTGCACGATGTGCGCGAACAGCAGGTCGCCGGGGCGCACGGTCCGTGAGGCGCCCTGCTCGCGCACGTCGCTCTCCTCGCCGGTGAGGATGTCGCGGGCGTGGAAGCCGCGGCCCTCCGTGACGCCGGTGACCTCGTGGAAGCTCGGTATGGATTCGACGCAGCACTCGAGGTAGCGGCGCAGCGTGGGGTCGAGGCGCGCGCCCTCGCGCTCGAGCAGCACCGTGGTCGGGGCGCGGTCGTGCAGCGCGGGGTCCGCGACGAGGGTGGCGTGGGGGTCGGGCCGCCAGCCGTGGAAGAACCAGGGCATGAAGAGCGGCAGTTGCGGGCTCTCGAGGTCGAACTCGATGGGCTCCTCGGGGAAGAGCAGGAACTCGGACCAGGCTTCCTCCAGGGCGTGCGGCCCGTAGGTGTCTTCGACGAAGCGCAGCATGCGCGGCGGGAAGCCTTCGTAGGCGCGCGCGAGGCGGCGGCGGGCGAGTTCGAGCGGGGACTCGGCTTCGCGCGCGGCGGCGGCGAGGCAGCAGTGCTTGTACTTGCGGCCGCTGCCGCAGGGGCATGGGGCGTTGCGGGCGTGGGTCATGGGCGGGCCGGCGGAAAGGTGGGCGGGATATCACCACGACTCGCGTGTGTCTGGCGATCGGGCGAGTGCGCGCACTCCGCGCGGCGTGTCGTGCGTGTTGGCAGCGTGACGATGCCCGGCGCTAAGGGATTGCCTTAGCGCAACCGAGGCTCAGGCAACGCATCTCGCGCGCAAGGCGCGGCGCGAACCGCGACTTCGAGGCCTGCAAATCAGTCTGCGACACGGAACTTGCCAAATACACTGGACGCGCGCACAGTCAACTTTAGTGGACACATGCTCATGTCACGCTAGGATGACAGTCGCGGGGAGGCACCGTGCATGAATGGTGATGTGCGGAGATTGACCGGTCTACGGTCCGAGGTTCGCTCCGGCTACTACCGCTGCCGCCGCGAGATACGGCTGGCTCACGACCTGAGACTGCGGCGACTGCTGGAACTCAGTGCCTTCGTGCGCTGGCGCATCGCACGCTCGATCGACGGGTTCATCGCAACACAGCACGCGGGAGTGTCACGCATGCGGCCATCGCTGCTCGACCTCGCGTCGAGCCTCGCGCTGCAGGCGCAGGGCGCGTTGCTCGCGGATCGCAGCTTGCCGGTGCTGCGTTGGCTCGCGGATGACACCGCGCACCTGCGCCATTCGATCGAGTTGTGCAGCGCCAGCAGCGTGTCGCTCGCCATCGTGGGCCTGCTCGGCGAGCGGCTCGAGGAACTGAAGCCGGCGCAGCAAGCGGTCGCTCGGCTGCTCACGCACGTCGCGCACCTCGACGCGGCCATGGTGGCGCCTTTGCGCTCCAGCAGCAACGCGATGGATCGGCAAGCGTCGCACTGAGGCGCGGAGGATGGCGGCAGCCGGCGCGTCCGCACTGGCGCCCGGGGCCACGGGCGGCGACCGGCGGCCTTCGGGCAAGATGGCGATCGCGGTCGAGAGGACGCTGCGCCCGATCGAACGCACGCCGCTGCTGCACCCGAGCCTGCGTCGCGGTGCCCATCGCGCTGTCGTGCCGGAACGGCCTCGGTGATCACGCCGCCTTGGCGGGCCAGAGAGACTTCAACCTTCCGATCGCGGGAGCGAGCACGTTGGCCGCCAACGGCGCAACCACGGCGCCGACGGCCAGCCCCACCACCGCATCGATGGCCGCACGAACCACCCAGGCGACGAAGCCGGGGGACACCGGGGTCGCCGCGCGTGCCATCTCGGTCACGTCCTGGACCCATTGCTCGGGCGCTTTCAGGCCCAGCTCGTACGCGCCGAAGATCACGATGTGGCCGCCGACCCAGAGCATCGCCACCATGCCGACCGTGCTCAGCACCTTCAGGAAGAGCGGCATGCCCAACACGATGCCGCGGCCCAGGGCTCGCACCGCGCCGTTGCGCGTCCGCGCGAGCATGGCGCCGAAGTCGTCGGCCTTGACGATCAGCGCCACCGCGCCATAGACCGCGACCGTCATCCCCAGGCCCACGAGCCCCAGCACGACGCCTTGCACCCAGGTCGCGAGGCCCGTCAGCGTGGCGAGGGTGATCGCCATGATCTCGGCCGACAGGATGAAGTCGGTGCGGATGGCGCTGCTGACGCGCTCGCGTTCGAGGACCTCGGGTGGCTTGGCCTCGTCGTCGCCCGGGCGGCCGTCGGTGTCGGCCTCGGCGCCCTGCCCGCCCACGCCCAGAAGGTCCGCCACCTTGTGCCAGCCTTCCAGGCACAGGAACGCACCGCCGAGCATCAGCAGCGGCGTGATGGCCCAGGGTGCGAAGAGCCCGAGCAGCAGCGCGCCTGGCAGCAGGAACAGGATCTTGTTCTTGAGCGAGCCGACGGCGATCTTGCCGATGATCGGCAGTTCGCGATCCGCCGCGAAACCCACCACGTAGCGCGGCGTGACGGCGGCGTCGTCGATGACGATGCCGGCGGCTTTCGACGCGGCCTTCGAGCCGGCCTTGGCCGCTTGTGTTGCGGCATCGTCCAGCGAGGCGGCGGCCAGTTTGGCTATCGCGGCGACGTCATCCAGAAGTGCGATCAGACCGGTACTCATGCGGGCTTCCTGTCCATCCCTGTGCTGCCATCATCTCCGAAAAATCGTCAGGCTCCACGTCCATTGTGTATTGCCGCGCGTGGTCGCTGGCGGCGGCGGGCGGCTGCGGTGGTCTGAGCCTGGCCACCCGGCTCGCAGCAAATCAAATAAGTCGGATCTGTTTTCCAGTGTCGGCTCGCTCTGGCAAACACCGGAAAATAAATCTGTCCCCTTTTCAGGGGCGTATGCGGACTCGGCCGGTGAAGTCGCGCTTGCCGATGGGCAGGCCCTTCCAGCGCAGGATGTCGTAGGCCGTGGTGGCGTGGAAATAGAAGTTCGGCTGCGAGAAGGACAGCAGGAACTCCTCGGCCGTGAAGTCCATCGTGCGCTCGCCGAACTCGAAGCGCATGTCGCGGCCGATGTAGCGCTCGAGCTCGGCGGGGTCGAGCGCGGCGAGGCCGCTGCGCGCGGTCTCGAGGCGCTCGCGCAGGCCGGCGAAGCTGTCGGGCGGTGGCGCGAGATCCGGCGTGAACAGGCCGCGTCGCACGCCTTCGATCGCGCCCCAGGAATGCAGGGCGGCGGACTTCACCTGGTAGGTGAAGGGGAACATGTCCGGCGCGAGGCGTGCGTCGATCAGTTCGGACGGTGGCAGGCCCTTCTCCTGGCACCAGGTCTCGGCCTTGTCGACCAGGCGGGCGACGGAGGCGAGGATCTGCAGGTTGCTCGGGACGACGGCGGCGTGCAGCGACAAGGGCATGGGACGGGCTCCAGTGAGAGTGCCGGGGTGGGCCTCAGCGCGGTGCTTCGGCGGGCGGTGGCGATGATGCGCGGGGGTGGTCGGTTTCGCCAATGGGCTCGGCCGGGCGCCAGTGTGGTCGTCGACGTACGCGACTTGAGGGCGGTGACGCCATGCCGAGGGGGTGATCGTCCACGACGGTGTCATGGATCGGTGGGCCAGGCCATGAAGCTCCACTACCACCCCGACAGGGACTCGCTCTACATCGACCTCTCGGAAAAGCCGAGCGTGGAGAGCCGGGAAGTCTCGGAACGCGTCGTGCAGACCACTGCGGAGTGAGTGTCTCGATCGCCGCAGCTGCGGGTGTGGCCCTCGCGGGACGTGAACCTGCCCCCTCGTCCGCTCAGGGAACGATCGTGATCACGATCGAGCCGGGTCCGCCGAGTGCGTTGGACGAACCCGCGTTGGTTGAAACCGAGTAGACGGCGCCGGCGGGGCCGAGGCTGCCGCCGCCGCCGCCGCCGCCGATGATGATGATGCCGCCGCTGCTGCTACCCCCGCCGTAGCCGCCACCACCACCGGCACCATTGAATCCCGTACCACCCGTACCACTACCTGAACCGATGCCGCCGGCACCCGCGATTCCCGCTCCGCCTGCGCCGCCTAGGCCATTTCCGCCCGAGAAGCGGCCCGCGCCCGATCCGCCGATGCCCCCACTGCCGCCGATTCCGGGTGTCGTCCCGCTGCCATTGCCGCCCGCACCACTACCGTTGCCGCCGCCGTTGCCACCGACTCCGGTTTCGCCGGCTCCGCCTCCGCCCCCGGCGATGATGGCGAGCGGACCCGCAGCATCTACGTTACTCGCACCGCCGCCAGCGCTGCCCAAGCCTAATCCGCCTGCGCCGCCGCCGCCCACGAAGAGGCTCAGGGTCTCGCCCGGCGTCACCGCGCGCGTCGCCGTCACCACGCCGCCGTGTCCTCCGCGGATGCTGCCCCTTCTGCCGCCGCCACCGCCGGTGGCGACGACCTGGATCGAGGTGACGCCCGCCGGGACGACCCAGCTCGCAGCGCCGGGCGTGAGGAAGCTGTACTGGCTCGCCACGCAGCTGACCTGCACGTTGGTCACGTCGGCGCTGGTGACGGTGCCGCTGGCGTTCGCGAGGCTGCAGAACAGGCCGGTCGGATGGGTCTGTACGCTGATCGTGTAGCTGCTGCCGGAGGCGACGCCGCTGGGCATCGTGAACTGCGTGGCGTTGCTCGCGACGTTGAGGGTGTTGCTGCCGTTGGCGAGTACGAGGCCGGTGGCGGTGAGGCCGGTGATGCTGCCGCCGACGCTGTAGAAGTTGGCGGAACAGGTGACGGCGACGGCGTTTACGGCGCTCGCGGGCATGGTGCCGGTGCCGCTCGCGACGCTGCAGGTGCGGCCGGCGGGCTGGGCCTGCACGGTGACGGCGTAGGCGCTGCCGAAGGCGACTGGTGTCGGCAGGGTGAACTGCGTGGCGTTGGCGGGAACGTTCACGGTGTCGCTGCCATTGGCGAGCACGAGGCCGGTGGTGGCGAGGCCGCTGATGGTGCCGCCGAGGCTGTAGCTGCGCGCGGCGCAGGTGATGGCGACGTTCGCGACGTTGGCGGCGGGCATGGTGCCGGCGCCGTTCGCGATGCTGCAGGTGAGGCCGGTGGGCTGGGTCTGTACGGTGAGGGCGTAGGGGCGGTTGTAGGCGACCGCGGTGGGCATCGTGAACGTGGTGGCGTTCGCGGGCACGGCGAGCGTGTCGCTGCCGTTGGCGAGCACGAGGCCGCTGGTGGTGAGGCCGGTGATCGTGCCGCCGAGCGTGTAGGGCTGGTCGCTGCAGTTGATCGTCAACATGTTGACATGAGCGGCCGGCATGGTGCCGGCGCCGCCGATGACGGCGCAGCTCGCGCCGAGCGGCTGGGTGACGACGGTGACGTCGTAGCTGCTGGTCCAGGCGACGGCGGTCGGCAGCGTGAACGTGGTGGCGTTCGCGGGCACGCTGAGGCGGTCGCTGCCGTTGCCGAGCACGAGGCCGGCGGTGCGCAGGCCGTTGACGGTGCCGCCGAGCGTGAACGCGCGGGCGGAACAGGTGACGACGACGTTGTTCACGTCGGCGGTGGCGGTGGTGCCGCTGCCGTTGGCGACGCTGCAGGTGAGGCCGG
Source organism: uncultured Rhodocyclaceae bacterium (assembly GCA_964641005.1). Taxonomy (GTDB): domain Bacteria; phylum Pseudomonadota; class Gammaproteobacteria; order Burkholderiales. Next base: position 1,804 of record CAZXJW010000069.1, on the reverse strand, counting down.
CGGGCGCGCTCTGGACGGTGACGTCGTAGGCGCTGCCGGGGGTGAGCACGTTGCCGAAGTCGAAGCTCGTCGCGCCCTGGTTCAAGGTGCGGGTGGTGTTGCCGTGGGCGAGCACGAGGCCGTCGGCGGTGAGGCCTGCGACGCTGCCGCCGAGCGCGAAGCTGCGGGGCTGGCAGGTGACGCCGACGGTGGTGACGTTGGCGGCGGCGATCGTGCCGCTCGCGCCCGTGAGCGTGCAGGCGAGGCTCGGCGGGACGCTCTGCAGCGTGACGGTGTACGTGGTGCCGGTGGGCAGCGCGGTGGCAAACGTGAAGGTGGTGGCGCCCGCTTCGATCGAGGCGGTCGCGCTGCCGTGCGCGAGCACGAGGCCGGTGGCGGTGACGCCGCTGAGGGTGCCGCCGAGGGTGTAGGTGGGGGTGCTGCTGGCGCTGGGGGCGCCCGCCGAGTCGCCGCCGCCCCCGCCGCAGCCGGCGAGTGCCAGCAGGCCGAGGGCGCTTAGGCCGCGCACGAGGGTGGAGCGGGCTCGATCGCGGGCCAGGGGGCGCATGGACAGTGCCTTTTCGTGAAGTACCTCCCACGCTATCGGCCGAACCCCCTGGCGCTGAAACGATGTTGCGAGCGCGGCGCGCGGATGTGTGGGTGGGTGCCAGAGGGCGGCAAAGGGTGGCCGGTACTCGACGGGCGCTACTTGAGGGTCCGGACGCTTGCCGCTAAGGTGCCCGCCTCCGACTTCGGCCCCGCCAGCAAGAAGAACGGGCTTTGCACGCCGACGCTGTCCCGGCTGGCGGATCTACGGCGCTGATCTCACGGACCGAGGACGCATGCCGATCTTTCGCGGAGCCGCGCGGCCTCTCTATTACCTGGATCGCGGCGCGGGCGAGCCGCTGTTGCTGATCCACGGCCTCGGGTCGAGCGCCGCGGACTGGGCGTTCCAGATTCCGGCGCTCGAGCCGCATTGCCGCGTGCTCGTGCCGGACCTGCCGGGCTGCGGGCACAGTGCGGCGCCCGAGCGCGGTTACGAGATCGCGGAGATGGCGCGGGCGCTCTGGGCGCTGGTCGATGGGCTCGGGCTGCCGGCGGTGAGCGTCGTCGGGTTCTCGCTCGGGGGCTCGGTGGCGCTCGAGATGGCGCTGCAGCGGCCGCAGGCCGTGCCGCGGCTCGCGCTGATCAACAGCCTCGCGGGCTATCAGATCGACAGCTGGCGCAAGTGGTGCGAGGCGCGCATCCCGGCGGCGCTGGTGCGGCTCGTCGGCATGAAGGGGATGGCGCGGATCGTCGCGAAGCGCAGCTTTCCGCATCCGTGGCAGGCGGGGATGCGCGAGCGGGTGGTCGAGGTGATCGGCGCGGTGCGCGCGGAGACTTATCTCGGCATGGCGGCGGCGCTGGAGGGCTGGAGTGCGAACGGCCGGCTCGGGCGCCTGCCCTGCCGCAGCGTCGTCATCGCGAGCGAGTTCGACTTCACGCCGGTCGCGGACAAACGGGTGCTCGCCGACGCGGTCGGCGCGGAGCTGGTCGTGGTGCGCGGGTCGCGCCACGGCACGCCGTTCGACTCGATCCAGCTCACCAACGCGTGCCTGGTGGCGCTGCTGACGGGCGCGCCGTTGCCGCCGATCGAACGCTGGGTGCGGGACGATGGGCTGGTGGAGCCGGTGGTGCAGGTGGCGGTCGGCATCGCGGCCGAGCATGCGGCGGATGCGGCGGTGCTCGCGGAGTCGCGGGGATGGGGCGGCGCGGCGGAGTGAGCGGGGCTGCGGATTGCAGCCGAGCGCCTCGCCGGGCGCCATCCGAGATGGCACGACGTGCA
>CAZXJW010000068.1:0-13104 GCA_964641005.1 uncultured Rhodocyclaceae bacterium | reverse complement strand
ACGTGTTCGTGCGCGGCTCGCTGCCGCGCGCCCACAACCTCAAGTACCGGCCCCTCGCCGCCTACCGTCTCGCCAGCGCGGCGAGCCCCGCCTACCTGGCGGCGCGCGGCACGCCACGCCACCCGCGCGAGCTGGCCGGCCACGACACGGTGGACTACATCAACTCGGCCGCCGGCAAGCCCTTCGACTGGGAGTTCGAGCCCGCCGGCCGCTCGCGCGCGAAACCCTTCGTGGTTCCCGCCAAGGGCAAGCTCACCTGCAACAACTCCGACGCCTGCCTGGCCGCCGCCGTGGCCGGCTTCGGCGTGGTGTGCGACGTGGATTTCATGCTCGATCCGCTGTTCCGCAGCGGCGCGCTGGTACCCGTGCTGCCCGGCTGGCGTTCGCCGGAGTACCGGCTCTATGCCCTCTGGCATCCGGGCAAGCCGGTGGCGCCCCGGGTGAGCGCCTTCGTGGAGTTCCTGACCGAGGTCTCAGGCGCGCGAGGCTGAACGCGACGGCGTGCGCACGCCGGGCTCTCGCCGGCGCCACCAAAGCCGCAGGCCGAGCAGCGCGCCGATGGCCAGGGCGAACAGCGACGGCTCGGTCACGTCCTTCTTCACCAGCCACCAGAAGTGCAGCACGCCCAGCACGGCGATGACGTACACGGCGCGGTGCAGCATCTGCCAGCGGCGTGCGCCCAGCCGCCGCACCATGCCATTGGTGGAGGTGGCCGCCAGCGGCAGCAGCAGCACGAAGGCGGTGAAGCCCACGGTGATGAAGGGCCGCTTGATCACGTCGCGCACGATCTCGGCCACGTCGAAGAACTGGTCCAGCCACACGTAGGTGGTGAAGTGCAGCGCCGCGTAGAAGAACGCGAACAGGCCCAGCATGCGCCGCAGGCGCAGCAGCCAGGGCTGGCCGAGCAGCCGGCGCAGGGGCGTGATGGACAGCGTGACCGCCAGCAGCGCCAGCGTCCACCAGCCCGTGGAGCGGGTGACGAACTCGATGGGGTTGGCCCCGAGGCCGCCGCGCCAGCCAAGCCACGCCAGGCGCAGCGCCGGAACGAGGCAGGCCGCGAACAACGCGGCCTTCACCACCGCCACTTGGCGCGCGGAGGGGTTCACCGCCGGCTCGCGCCCGGGACGTCGCGGCTCAGAAGAACTTGCGCAGGTCCATGCCCGCGTAGAGCGAGGCCACCTGCTCGGCGTAGCCGTTGAACATGAGCGTGTCGCGCTTGCCGAACTCGCCGATGCGCCGCTCGCGCTTCTGGCTCCACCGCGGGTGGTCCACGGCGGGGTTCACGTTCGAGTAGAAGCCGTACTCGCCGGGGATGGCCTTGTTCCAGGCCGTGCGCGGCTCGGTCTCCGTGAAGCGGATGCGCACGATGGACTTGCCGCTCTTGAAGCCGTACTTCCAGGGCACCACGATGCGCACCGGCGCGCCGTTCTGGTTGGGCAGCACGTCACCGTACAGGCCGAGGCAGAGGATGGCCAGCGGATGCATGGCCTCGTCCATGCGCAGCCCTTCCACGTAGGGCCACTCCAGCACGGCCGAGCGCTGCCCCGGCATCTGTTTCGGGTCGAGCAGGGTGGTGAACTCCACGTACTTCGCCTTCGAGGTGGGTTCGGCGCGGCGGATCAGCTCCGACAGCGGATAGCCCGCCCAGGGGATCACCATGGACCAGCCCTCCACGCAGCGCATGCGGTACACGCGTTCCTCCAGCGCCGCGAGCTTGAGCAGTTCCTCCACGTCCCAGCGGCGCGGCTTCGCGCACTCGCCCTCCACCATCACGGTCCAGGGGCGGGTCTTCAGGGTGCCCGCGCGCTCGGCAGGATCGTCCTTGCCGGTGCCGAACTCGTAGAAGTTGTTGTAGGTGGTGACGTCCTTGAGGGGCGTGCGGGCCTCGGCGGTGCTGAGCGGGCTGGGCCGTGGGGAGAGGTTCGCGCGCGCCTCGCGCGGCAGCGGCAGGCCGCCTGCGGCCAGCCCGGCGCCCAGCAGGCCCGCCCCGCGCAGGAAGGCGCGGCGGTCCTCGAACAGGGCACGCGGGGTGATCTCGGAAGGGGCGACGTCGGCACGGTGGCGGATGAGCATGGGTGGACTCCGGTTCGGACGGGCATTCGACTGCCCGGCGCGCCCGCGGTTCGGGACGCCCTCCTTGTACGGGCGGGCGCGGCGGCCGGATTCAGGCGGCCGCGGCGGGACTACAGCAGGAACAGCGTGGCCAGTCCGAGGAAGATGAAGAACCCGCCGCTGTCCGTGAGCGCCGTGATCAACACGCTCGAACCCACGGCCGGGTCGCGACCCAGCCGGTGCATGAGCATGGGGATGAACACCCCGGCCGTGGCGGCGAGCATGAGGTTGAGCGTCATGGCCAGCGTCATCACCCCGCCCAGCGCCCAGTTGCCGTACAGCAGCACGGCCACCAGGCCCAGGATGCCACCCCACACCAGGCCGTTGAGCAGGCTGATGGCGATCTCCTTCTCGAGAAGCGCACGGGCCGCCTCGCGGGTGATCTGCTTGAACGCCATGGCCCGCACGATCATGGTGATGGTCTGGTTGCCGGAGTTGCCGCCGATGCCCGCCACGATGGGCATGAGCGCCGCCAGTGCCACCAGCTTCTCGATGCTGCCCTCGAAGAGGCCGATCACGCGCGAGGCGATGAAGGCGGTGACCAGGTTGATGGCCAGCCAGGTCCAGCGGTTCTTGGCCGACTTCCACACCGAGGAGAAGATGTCCTCGTCCTCGCGCAGGCCGGCGAGGTTGAGCATCTCCGTGTCAGACTGGTCGCGGATGTAGTCCACCACCGTGTTCACGGTCACGCGCCCGATGAGGTGGCCGCGCTCGTCCACCACCGCCGCGGAGACCAGGTCGTAGCGCTCGAAGGCCTGGGAGGCGTCCTCGGCCGACTGCGAGGGCGTGAGGCGCACGGCGTCCTGCTCCATCACGTCCGCCACGAGCGTCTCGGGATCGGTGACCAGCACCCGCATCACGGGCAGCACGCCCTTGAGCACCTCGGCGCGGTCGACCACGAACAGCTGGTCGGTGTGGTCGGGCAGCTCGTCCAGGCGGCGCAGGTAGCGCAGCACCACCTCGAGGGTGACGTCCTCGCGCACCTGCACCATGTCGAAGTCCATCAGCGCGCCCACCGAGTCCTCGGGATAGGACATGGCGGCGCGCAGCTGCTCGCGCTCCACGGTCTCGAGGGCCTGGAAGACGTCCTCGATGACCTCCTCCGGCAGGTCGGGCGCGAGGTCGGCGATCTCCTCGGGGTCGAGCTGCTCGGTGGCGGCCACCAGCTCCTCGGGCTCCATGTCCGCGATGAGCGTGGCGCGCACCGCGTCGGAGACCTCCAGCAGGATCTCGCCATCGCGCTCGGCCTTGACCAGGTTCCACACCACCAGCCGGTCGTCGAGCGGCAGCGCCTCGAGGATGAAGGCCACGTCCGCCGGATGCAGCGACTCCAGCTTCTTCTGCAGCTCGGCGAGGTTCTGCTTGTGTACCAGCGACTCCACCAGGTCGTGCCGGGGCATGTCCTGCTGGTGGACGATGTGCTCCACCAGCCGGTGCTTGGCGAGCAGCGCCTCCACCTGGCGCAGGTGCTCCTGCACGGTGTCGTGGTGGCGGCTCTCGTCGAGGACTTCGGACATGCGAGGCTCGGGGGTGCGCGTGACGGCTGCGGGGAACGGGGCCCGATTCTAAGTGGCGGGCCGCGGCGGGTGCACGAAAAAAGAGCGGCGGGTCTCCCCGCCGCTCCTATCGCGGCACCGGAGCCGCGAGGGCTCCGGCGGGACTGCCGAAACCGCGTCAGGGCTTCGGCGGGAACCGGGTGGCCTGCCAGGCCACCATCTGCCAGCCGATGCCGCGCTTCTCCCAGACGTTGGTGAAGCGGATGTGCACCTCGAGGGGCTTGCCGTCGATCTCCACCTTGAAGTCGCCGCGGCCGGTCATCACGGCCATGCAGCCGTAGGGGGTCACCTTCAGGTCGCTGCGCAGCATCTCGCGGTAGACCACCTTGCCGGTGCGCACCGAGTCGATGTAGGCGCCCTTGTCGTCGATCTGGGTGCTTGAGTGGGTGTAGTGCAGGTCGTTGCCCAGCAGCCGCTCGAGGGCCGGCACGTCCACCGCCTGCAACGCCGCGTAGCGCGCCTCGTCGGCCGCCATCACCTCGGCGGGCACCAGTTGCGGGTCGCAATCCGCGCCTTGCGCGGCGCCGCACAGCGCCAGAAGTCCGGCCGCTGCCGCCATCGTGGTCCTGGTCATCGTCTCCCCCTCCTCTCGTTGGCCGGGCTCGCCCGGCGTCGCCCCGGCGGGGCGGATCAGGTGGCCGACCCGCCGGCCTCGGGTGCGAGGACGGCGAAGGGCTTTGATTCGCAGCGCAGGCTGGCGGGCTTGTCACCGCGCGTGGCGAACAGGCTGAGCTTGCCCGCCTTCCAGGCGTAGCCGGTGCGCCGCTTGCCGCCGGGCGCCACGTCGTCGGCCACCTCGAAGAACTCGCAGCCCGCGCCCGCGGCGGCGAGCGAGAGCTCGTAGGCCGCCTTGCCGTCCGGACCATTCAGTTCGCCCGCCTCGGAGAAGCTCCAGGCGCGTCCCTGCTCGTCGCGGTACGTTCCCGCGATCACGGCACGGTTGATGCGCACCTCGAGGCCGTCGTCGACACGGACGAAGGCGCGCGGCTTGCGCTTCGCGAACGAGGGCTCCGTGAACCGGAGTGCCTCGAAGCGGCCCGACGCGGCACGCGTGCCGGTAAAGGGGATGTAGGTGGCTTCGGCGGAATTCACGGCGCCGCGGTCGTCCCTCGCCGTGACCAGCCGCCAGGCATCCTCGCGCTCGGTGGGCTCCACCTCGATGACCCGCTCCAGCACGGCTCGGCTGAAGTCGGTGCGCAGGATCGGCCAGCTGCGGCCCTCCTGCTGGATGTTGATCACCAGCGGGCTCGCCTTCTTCGCGGCCGCGTGCGGCTGGCGGGTGGCCTCCACCGCGGCCAGCCAGTCGGCGGCCACCCAGAGCCCGGCCACGTCCTTCACGAACACCCGGTTCTTCCGCCGCTCCGAGGGTGGTTGCCTGACCGCGCCCTTCGGCGGCTCCGCGGCACCATCCGGTGCCTGGGCGCCTGCCGGGGCCTTGGCGCCGGCGGTCGCCTGGGCGAGGCCGGCACCGGGCACGGCGAGGACACCCAGCAGGGCGGAGAGCAGCAGGGGACGCAGTGAACGCATGGAAGGAAAGTCCAGGGGAAGTCGCCCGGCAGGGCGGTTGGATGGAGGGGCCGGAGCCCGGAAAGGCTGCGAATGATACCCGCGGGCCGGGCTCAGGCCACGGGCGGCCGGCGGGAATGGTGGCCGGTGGCCTGCTCGAAGGCGTGGCCGATCTGCAGCACCGCGAAGTCCTGCTGCCAGGGCCCCACGATCTGCAGGCCCACCGGCAGGCCGGCGGCTGAGAAGCCCGCGGGCACCGACAGCGCCGGCAGGGTGGCGGCCGAGATCCGGTAGCAGGACTTCATCCAGTCGAGGTAGCTCTCCATGGCCACGCCCTCGATGCGGTCCGGGTACTCGCGCGACAGGTCGAAGGGCATCACCTGCGTCACCGGGCAGACCAGGAAGTCGTGGCGCTCGAAGAACGCGCGCATGCGGTGGAAGAGCTCGGTGCGTCGGCGCTCGGCGCGGCCCACGTCGGGGCCCGAAAGGACCGCGCCCTGCTCGATGTTCCAGACCACCGTCTCCTTGAGCTGGTCGCGCCTGGTGCGCAGCAGGTCGGCATACACGAGTTCGAAATTCCAGGCGCGCAGCGTCTCGAAGATCTCGTCGGCGATGGCCAGGTCGGGCGTGGCCTCCTCCACCACGCAGCCGAGCGTCTCCAGGACGGGCACCGCGGCGTCGAGCACCTCGAGCACGTCGCGCTCCACCGGCAGCCCGCCGAGGGTACGGCTCCAGGCCACCCGCACGCCGCGGAAGTCGCGCTCCAGCGGCCGGGCGAACGAGGCCCCGGGCTCGTGGATGGACAGCGGTGCGCGCGGGTCGGGGCCGGCGATGGCGGACATCATCAGGGCCAGGTCGCCCACCGTGCGGGCCATGGGGCCGAGCACGGGCAGCGTCCACCAGGCGTTGAAGCTCGGCCAGTTGGGCACGCGACCCGGGGAGGGCCGGAAGCCCGCCACGTTGCAGAAGGCCGCAGGGTTGCGCAGCGAGCCGCCGAGGTCGGAGCCGTCGGCCAGCGGCACCATGCCGCAGGCCAGCGCCACCGCCGCGCCACCGCTGGAGCCGCCGCAGGTGCGGTTCGTGTCCCAGGGATTGCGGGTGGCCCCGAACACCGGGTTGAAGGTCTGGGAGCCCGCGCCGAACTCCGGCGTGTTGGTCTTGCCGACGGTCACCGCGCCGGCGGCCTTGAGCCGCTCCACGATGGCGGCGTCGAAGTCGGGCACGAAGTCGGCGAACAGCGGCGAGCCGAAGGTGGTGCGCACGCCGCGCGTCTGCACCAGGTCCTTGTGGGCCACGGGCAGGCCGGCCAGCGGGCCGGGGTCCTCGCCGCGGGCGAGCCGTTCGTCGATGCGACGGGCGTCTGCCTCGGCCTGCTCGAAGGTGGTGGTGACGATCGCGTTCACCGCCGGATTGACCCGCCCGATGCGCGCCACGTGGGCGTGGAGCACCTCCACGGCGGAGATCTCGCGGGCGCGGATGCGGCGAGCGAGCGTGCGCGCGGTCTCGAAACAGGGGTCCTGCATGGCGATGCTCCTAGCTGCGGAAGATGAAATAGACGGCGCCCAGGATGCACAGGCCCGCCCAGAGGTAGTCGAGCTTGGGCGGCTGGTGCATGTAGAACACGGCGAAGGGCACGAACACCGTCAGGGTGATGGCTTCCTGGAGGATCTTGAGCTGCGGCAGGGAAAGCGCGGTGTAGCCGATGCGGTTGGCGGGCACCTGCAGCAAGTACTCGAAGAAGGCGATGCCCCAGGACACCACGGCGGCCACGAACCAGGGCCGCGACTGCAGTTCGCGCAGGTGGGCGTACCACGCGAAGGTCATGAACACGTTCGAGGCTGCGAGCAGCAGCACGGCCGTGAGCACGGGGGGCGGGGCGGGCAGGGACACGGGATCCTCTCGGGGACGAAGCAGCGGCGACCCGGGCCAGGGCCGGGCGCAGGCTGCGAAACCCGCCGGATCATACCCACACCGGACCCGCCCGCCCGGCCCTCCTGCCCGGCGCGGGAGGACGGGCGCGACGCGCCCCCGTCCTCAGCGCCGGCCGAGCAGCGCGGGCGGCGAGCGGTAGTCCCCGGGCGCCATGATGGCGTCGCGCACCACCGACAGCGGCGCGCGCTCGGCCAGTTCCACCTTGCCGCCGAGGGCACGCAGGCCGATGGCGGCATACACGTCCGAGAGGTCGGGGAAGCCCTCGGCGTTCACGTGCGCGTCGTAGAGCTCGCGGAACACGGTGGTCCCGGAGAGCTCGTCGAAGCGGTCGAACACCTTGCGGGCGGTCCATTCCACGTCCGGGTCGAGGCAGCAGCGGCCGAAGGCCTCTAGCACCGTGTCCAGCGACTGGCGCCCGCCGCTCTGGCTGCGCAACCGCACGTCGGCCATCAGCAGCATGGCCGCGCCCGACCAGTACACGCGCATGTAGCCGCCGTCGCGGAACATGCGCTCGGTGGCCTGGGCGAGCGTGGCCCCCTTGGCCGACCAGTCGCGGGCGCGCTTGAAGCTCGAGTGCATGCGCTGCCACGCCTCCTCGGGCGGGATGACCCCGCTGCGCGCCCGGACGATGCCCTGGTAGTAGCTCGCCAGCCCCTCGGACAACCAGGCATCCTGGGAGCGCACGTAGGGCAGCAGCAGGTGCGACAGTTCGTGGGGCGCGGTCCAGTCCTCCACGTAGTCGCGCAGCGGACGGCGCTGGTTGACGAAGAAGTGCACCGCCGCCTGGCCGCCGCGCAGCACGTAGGCCCAGGGCGTGGGCTCGGACGCTCGCGCCCCCGGCATCACCAGGATCTGCGGGCTGGGCACGGGAAAGCGGCCGTACACCGCCGCCACCGAGCGCGCGGCGTCCTCGATCCAGGCGCGCATGGCCTCCGTGTCGGCGGGCGGGTTGCCGTCGAGCACCGCCAGCCGCAGCACCGCGCCGGGCACCTCGACGGGAATCTCGCGGAAACGTCCGAAAGCCACCGAGGAAGGCCGGTCGCCCGGCGCGCGGCCCGTGCGATAGGTGGGCAGTTCGCGCGGCGGCAGCACCGGGCGCCAGGGTGCCGACACCGACAGCCCGGGCGGCAGGTCGAAGACCACCTCGATGTCCTCGTCCGGCCCGAGCTGTGCAGGACGCCAGAACCACAGCCCCACCTCCGTGAACAGGTCGCGGCCGATCCGCTTCGTGGAGTTGCCGGAGTAGTCGTGCTTGGTGGCGTTGCCCGACACGTTCACCGAGTACTCGATGCAGCCGTCGGCCGGCACGTCGCGCAGCCGCATCTCCGTGCCGTTGGGCACGAGCTTGCCGCGCTGGTCCACCACGCGACCCTCCAGGAAGGCGCCGGGCGCGTCCAGCGAGTCGGCGGCGACCTCCTCCGGCGGCTGGCCGGCGAAACAGGCGCGCACGGTGAGCGTGCGCAGGTCGGGATCGGCGGCCACGCGATAGCGGTGCACGCGTTCGGCTGCCGCGAAGGACGGCACCAGCAGCAGGACGGCCAGCAGGCCGCGGGAAAGCAGACGGGAGGACATGGATTCGCAACCGCGGGCCGGCGTGCGCCGGCGGGGGAAAGGCTCAGCGACGCGGCAGGTAGCGCTCGTCGCTGAAGGTGCTGACCCACGCCGGCTGGTAGACCACCAGCAGGGTCATGATCATGCCGGTGAGCGTTGCTTCGGCAAAGCCCAGCAGGAAACAGTAGGGCAGGAACTGCTCCGCCATGGCGGCGGTGCCGGGCGCGGCATAGGCGGCCAGCAGGCCCACGGAGGTGGATCCGCTGGTGACCATGGCCACGGCCGAGCCCAGGAAGGCGGCCACGAACAGGTAGACGAACAGGTTGCGGGGCAGCACCCGCTCGGCCGCCCGCAGCACCGCCAGGCTGAGCGCCACGGGCAGCACCGCGAGCAGCAGGATGCTGATGGGCAGGGTCTCCAGAGGCAAGCCTCGCATGGAAGCCAGCGCAGCCATCACCACCGACAGTCCGAGGATGGCAAGTTGCGGCCCGAGCATGAGAGTGAACACCGTGGCGCCGAGCAGGTGGAAGTCCAGCCCCTTGAGCGCTTCGGGGTGGATGCTCCAGGCCGCCAGGGTGGCCACGCAGGCGCCCAGGAACAGGTGGCTGCCGGCGTTGTCCGCCAGGCGACGCCACGGCGCCGTGCGCAGCACCCAGGCCCCCACGAACGCCAGGACGAGACCGGCACACCAGTGCCAGGCGGCGGGAAGAAGGGCGGCGGAGAGATTCATGGGGGGTGGGGCCTCGGCGTTCTGTCCAATCCAGGAACCGCTACGTCCTGGACAAGATCACTCTGCGCCGGTTCCCGGCCACGCGCAATTCGCCCGATGGCGCAGCCTCACCCCGCGACGGCGGCAGGCGCGGCGACCGGCTCCTGTCCCGGCTCGTAGGACAGCACCGGCGCCAGCCAGCGCTCGGCCTCGTCCAGCCGCATGCCCTTCCGGCGCGCGTACTCCTCCACCTGGTCGCGGTCCACCTTGCCGGTGGCGAAGTACTGGGACTGGGGATGGGAGAGATAGAAGCCGCTCACCGCCGCCGTGGGCAGCATGGCGTAGCTCTCGGTCAGGGTGATGCCGGCAGCGGCCGTGGCGCCGAGAAGATCGAACAGCGGACCCTTCTCCGTGTGGTCCGGGCAGGCGGGGTAGCCGGGCGCGGGGCGGATGCCGCGGTACTTCTCGTCGATGAGGTCCTCCACCGACAACTGCTCGTCGGGCGCGTAGCCCCAGAACTCGGTGCGCACGCGCTGGTGCAACCGCTCCGCGAAGGCCTCGGCCAGCCGGTCGGCCAGGGCCTTGAGCAGGATGGCGTTGTAGTCGTCGTGGGCGGCCTCGTAGGCCTCCACGCGCGCCTCGATGCCGATGCCGGCGGTCACGGCGAAGGCGCCGATCCAGTCGCGCACGCCGGACTCGCGCGGGGCGATGAAGTCGGCCAGGGACAGGTTGGCGCGGTCCGCGGGCTTGACCATCTGCTGGCGCAGGCAGTGCCAGGTCATGAGCACCCGCTCGCGCGACTCGTCGGCGTAGATCTCGATGTCGTCGCCGTTGACGCGGTTGGCCGGGAACAGGCCCATCACGGCCCGGGCCTCCAGCCACTTCTCGTCGATGATCCGGCGCAGCATGGCCTGGGCATCGGCGAACAGGTTGCGCGCCGCCTCGCCCACCACCTCGTCCTGCAGGATCTTCGGGTAGCGGCCGGCCAGCTCCCAGGTCTGGAAGAACGGCGTCCAGTCGATGACGGCGGCGAGTTCCTCGAGCGGGTAATCGCGCAGCACGTGCAGGCCCGGGCGCTTCGGCGCCGGCGGCACGTAGGCGCCCCAGTCGGTCTTCAGGCCGTGGGCACGGGCTGCCGCGATGGCATGGTGCGGACCCTGGCCCTTCTTGCCCCGGTGCTGCTCGCGGGTCTTCTCCACCTCCGCGCGCACCTTTCGCACGTACTCGTCGCGCAGCTCGTCGGAGAGCAGGTTGCTGCACACGCCCACGCTGCGCGAGGCGTCGGGCACCCAGATGACAGGATGGTCGTAGTTGGGCGCGATCTTCACGGCCGTGTGCACCCGCGAGGTGGTGGCGCCGCCGATCAGCAGCGGCACCTTGAAGCCCTGGCGCTGCATCTCCTTCGCCACGTGGGCCATCTCCTCGAGCGAGGGCGTGATCAGACCCGACAGGCCGATGATGTCCGCCTTCTCGGCGCGCGCGGTCTCGAGGATCTTCTCCGCCGGCACCATCACGCCGAGGTTCACCACCTCGAAGTTGTTGCACTGGAGCACCACGGCCACGATGTTCTTGCCGATGTCGTGCACGTCGCCCTTCACCGTGGCGATGACGATCTTGCCCTTGGCCTTGCCGGCCTCGCCGGTGCGCGCCTTCTCCTCCTCGATGAAGGGGATGAGGTAGGCCACCGCCTCCTTCATCACGCGCGCCGACTTCACCACCTGGGGCAGGAACATCTTGCCCGCGCCGAACAGGTCACCCACCACGTTCATGCCGTCCATGAGCGGGCCCTCGATCACCTGGATCGGGCGCTCGAAGCCGCGACGGGCCTCCTCCGTGTCCTCGACGATGAAGGCGTTGATGCCCTTCACCAGCGCGTGGCGCAGGCGCTCGGCCACCGGAGCCTCGCGCCAGGCGAGGTCCTCCACCTGGGCGCGGCCGCCGGTCTTCCAGGTCTCGGCGAAGCCCACCATCCGTTCGGTGGCATCGGGGCGCCGGTTGAGGATCACGTCCTCCACGCGCTCGAGCAGCTCCTTCGGGATCTCCTCGTAAACGCCGAGCTGGCCTGCGTTGACGATGCCCATGGTCATGCCGGCCTTCACGGCGTGGTAGAGGAAGGCGGTGTGGATGGCCTCGCGCACCCCGTCGTTGCCGCGGAAGGAGAACGAGATGTTGGACACCCCCCCGCTCACCTTGGCGTGGGGCAGCGACCTGCGGATGGCGCGGGTGGCCTCGATGAAGTCCACGCCGTAGTTGGCGTGCTCCTCGATGCCCGTGGCCACGGCGAAGATGTTCGGGTCGAAGATGATGTCCTCGGGCGGGAAGTGCGCCTCCTTGACGAGCAGGTGGTAGGCCCGGGTGCAGATCTCGATGCGGCGCTTCAGGGTGTCCGCCTGGCCGCTCTCGTCGAAGGCCATCACCACCGCCGCCGCGCCGTAGCGCCGCAGCAGCCGGGCCTGGCGCAGGAACTCCGCCTCGCCTTCCTTGAGGCTGATGGAATTGACCACGCCCTTGCCCTGCACGCACCTCAGGCCCGCCTCGATCACCTCCCACTTGGAGGAGTCGATCATCACCGGCACGCGCGAGATGTCGGGCTCGGAGGCCACCAGGTTCAGGAAGGTGACCATGGCCTTCTTCGAGTCCAGCATGGCCTCGTCCATGTTCACGTCGATCACCTGGGCGCCGTTGTCCACCTGCTGGCGGGCCACGGCGAGCGCCTCGGCATACTGGTTGTTGAGGATCAGCCGGGCGAAGGCCCGCGAGCCCGTGACGTTGGTGCGCTCGCCCACGTTCACGAACAGCGAGTCGTCGCCGATGTTGAGCGGCTCGAGGCCAGAGAGGCGCAGTTTCTTGTCGATGACCGGCGGCCTGCGCGGCGGCAGCCCCTTGACCGCCTCGGCGATGGCGCGGATGTGGTTCGGGGTGGTGCCGCAGCAGCCACCGGCGATGTTCAGGAAGCCCGCCTCGGCGAACTCGCGCAGCATGCCGGAGGTGTACTCCGGGGTCTCGTCGTACTGGCCGAAGGCGTTGGGCAGGCCGGCGTTGGGGTGGATGCTGATGAAGCTGTCGGCGATGCCCGAGAGCTCCTCGATGTAGGGGCGCAGGTCCTTGGCCCCCAGGGCGCAGTTCAGGCCCACGGCGAACAGGTGGCCGTGGCGGATGGAGTTCCAGAACGCCTCGGTGGTCTGGCCGGACAGGGTTCTGCCGGACTTGTCGGTGATGGTGCCCGACACCCAGACGGGCAGGTTCACCCCATGGCGCTCGAAGTACTCCTGGACCGCGAACAGCGCCGCCTTGCAGTTGAGGGTGTCGAACACCGTCTCGATGAGCAGCAGGTCTGCACCGCCCGCCACCAGGCCGTCGGTGGCCTCGAGGTAGCCCGCCACCAGCTCGTCGAAGGAGATGTTGCGGTAGCCCGGGTCGGCCACGTCCGGCGAGAGCGAGGCGGTGCGGTTGGTGGGTCCGAGCACCCCGGCCACGAAGCGCGGCTTGTCGGGGGTCTGCCGCGAGAAGCGTTCGGTGAGCTCGCGGGCGAGCCGCGCGCCTTCGAAGTTCAGTTCGCGCACGTGCGGTTCCATGCCGTAGTCGGCCATGGAGATGCGCGTGGAATTGAAGGTGTTGGTCTCGATGATGTCCGCGCCCGCCTCGAGGTAGGCCGAGTGGATCCAGCCGATGATCTGCGGCTGGGTGAGCGTGCGCAGGTCGTTGTTGCCCGACTGCTCGCAGGGGTGGTCGCAGAAG
>CAZXJW010000067.1:0-13248 GCA_964641005.1 uncultured Rhodocyclaceae bacterium | reverse complement strand
GGGCGAGACCGCGTTCATCACCAGCGCCATGGCGCCGAAGGTGAGGCCGGTGAGGAACACCACCGGCAGGATCCAGAGCGTGAGCGGCGAGTGCGACAGGCCCAGCACCCAGATGATCACCAGGATGGCCGAGCCCGACAGCAGGCTCTTGGAGGCCGCCCATACCGCCTCGGCGAGCACGATGTCATCGAGATCGAGCGGCGCGTTCATGATGGCCTCCCAGGTGCGCTGCACGTGCATCCGCGAGAAGGCCGAGTACAGCGCCTCGAAGGTGGCGCTGTTCATGGTGCTGTAGGCCACCGTGCCGGCGGCCAGGAACACGATGTAGGGCGTGCCGTTCACCTCGGGCAGCAGGGCGCCCAGCCCGAAGCCCAGGCCGAGCATGTACATCATCGGGTCTGCCAGGTTTCCCAGCAGCGAGGGGATGATCAGCTTGCGCCACACCAGGAAGTTGCGTCGCCACACCTGCACGAAGCGCGGCGACACGCGCGGGGCGCGCAGGTCCTTGGATCTCGGGATCCAGCGCATCAGTCCCTCAGGTCCCGGCCGGTGAGCTTGAGGAACAGGTCCTCGAGGTTGGCGGGGCGGTGCAGGGTGCGCAGGCCGTGGCGTCCCTCCAGGTCTGCGAGCAGCGGCCGGGCGTCGCGGGTGTAGCAGAACACGGTCTCCCCGACGCTTTCGCAGCGCTCCGACAGCGCGCGCCCGAAGGCCTCGCCCCAGGCCGGCGCGCCATCGCCGAAGACCTCCACCACGTCGGGTTCGATGTGCTCGGCGATCAGCGCGCGCGGCGTGCCCTGGGCCACGATGCGGCCCTGGTCCATCACCGCCAGGCGGTCGCACAGCCGTTCGGCCTCGTCCATGAAGTGGGTGGTGAGCAGCAGCGTCTTGCCGCGCAGGGTGAGCTGCTTGAGGCGCTCCCAGATGAGGTGACGGGCCTGCGGGTCGAGCCCGGTGGTGGGCTCGTCCAGGAACACGATGTCCGGGTCGTTGACCAGTGCGCGGGCGAGCGACAGTCGGCGCTTCATGCCGCCCGAGAGCGACTGGATGGGCGCGGTGGCCTTGCCCGAGAGGCCGGCGAACTCCAGCCGCCCCGGCACGCGGGCGCGGATGTCCGCGGTGTGCAGCCCGAAGTAGCGGCCATACACCACCAGGTTCTCGGTGACGGTGAAGTCCGGGTCGAGATTGTCCATCTGCGGCACCACGCCCAGGCGCAGGCGCGCCTCGCGCGCCGCCCGCGGCACGGGCAGGCCGGCCAGCTCGATGCTGCCCGAGTCGGGGTCGGTGAGGCCGAGGCACAGCCGCAGGGTGGTGGTCTTGCCCGCGCCATTGGGCCCGAGCAGCCCGTAGCACTCGCCGCGCTCGAGCGAGAGGCTGATGCCGCGCACCACCTCCAGCGCTCCGAAGGCCTTGCGCAGGTCGCGGATCTCCAGCAGCGCGCCGCTCACCGGAACCGCTCTCGCGCCGCGCGCGGCGCGACCGGCGCCCTGGAACGGCCAGGCAGACTCATGAGCTCTCGCAGTCGCAGCTCGACAGGACGATGCGCTGCAGGAGGCCGAGATCGCCGTGGAAGAAGTGGCCCGCGCCCGGCACCACCGTGACGGGCAGCTTCTGCGGCCGCGCCCAGTCGAGCACGTCGGACAGCGCCACCACGTCATCGGCCTCGCCGTGAACCACCAGCGTGCGGGGCGGCACCTCGTCCACCGCGAAGCGGCCCACGGCGGGTGCCACCAGCACCACGCGGGAGGGCTCGAGTTCGCGGCACAGCCGGGAGACCACGTAGCCGCCGAAGGAGAAGCCGCCCAGCATCAGCGGCAGGCCAGGGGTGTCGGCGCGCGCGTGGGCGGCCAGGGCGCGGAAGTCGTCGAGTTCGCCGCGCCCGTCGTCGTACACCCCCTCGCTCGCGCCCACGCCGCGGAAGTTCACCCGCCAGGTGACGCAGTGCATGGCCGTGAAGCAGCGCGCCAGGGTCTGCACCACCTTGTTGTCCATGGTGCCGCCGTAGAGCGGGTGCGGGTGCGCCACCAGGGCCACGCCAAGCGCGGCGCCGCGCGGCCGGGTGACCGCGGCCTCCAGGTTGCCCGCCGGGCCCGCGATGACCACCCGCTCGGAACCGGCCAGGCTCAAATCTTCAGCCGCTCCACCACCTCGCCGTGCACCAGGTGGCGCTCGACGATCGCGTCCACGTCGGACTGGTCGACGTAGGTGTACCAGGTGCCCTCGGGATAGACCACGATCACCGGCCCCTCCTCGCAGCGGTCGAGGCAGCCCGCCTGGTTCACGCGCACCCTGCCCTTGCCGGCAAGGCCCAGGGCCTTGACCTTCGCCTTGGCGTAGTCGCGCAGTGCCGAGGCGCCGCGCGCGTTGCAGCAGGCGCGGTTCGGGTCGTCGCGCTGGTTGCAGCAGAAGAAGACGTGTCGTTCGTAGTAGCTCATGGAGGGGTGTCCGCGGAATGTCCGGCCGATTCTACCGGCCGTCAGGGGCCGGGTACTTGAGGGCGTTCTTCACCATCTTGGCGCGGGCGGCCTCCACCGGGTCGATGCCCAGCCGGTCGGACAGGCGAACGAGGTAGAGAAGCACGTCGCCGATCTCGTCGGCCACTTCGGCGCGTCGCGCCTGCGGGAGTTCCGCCGCCTCCTGCGGCGTGAGCCACTGGAAGTGCTCCACCAGCTCTGCGGCCTCGACGATGAGCGCCATGGCGAGGTTCTTGGGCACGTGGAAGCGCTCCCAGTCGCGCTCGTCGGCGAAGCGACGCAGTGCCTCGCGCAGGCCGTCGAGCGAGTCGGCGCTCATCGCCCACCCCGCTCGCGACGCGCCAGCAGCACCACCGCGCCGGCGGCGAAGGGCCACAGCGAGGCCACCACCGCGGTGGTGCCGCCGAAACTCCAGAAATGCCCGTGGCGCCAGACCTGCATCATGTCCTCCAGGTAGGGATTCGCGGGCATCACGTTGATCAGCGCCGCCCCCGCGAGCGCTGCGGCCATGGCCGCGAGCGCCGCCCGGCGCGGCGACAGCCGCACCGTCAGCCACGCGGCCGCCAGGCCCGCCGCCAGGCCGATGGCCGCACCCGGCGTGATCCAGCCCCACGGACGGGGCGGATTGAACAGCACCATCCCGGCAAAGCTCTTCAGCGCCAGGGCACCCAGGACGAGGACGAGCGTGGCGCGCAGCGCGTCGCTCCGGATCACCCAGGCGCACAGGCCGGCCACGCTCGCCACCGCGAGTGCCGCCACCACGGCGTCCACGGCCATGTGCAGCCGCGCCGACCAGGTGATCTCGGGCGCGGCGGCGCCGCTCCAGGCGCGCAGGTCGCCGTTGCCGAACAGGGCGGGCACGGGATTGAACTGCGTGAACAGCCACAGCGCCAGCAGCAGCAGCACCAGGTCGGAGGCGGCGCCGGGCGCGAGGCGCTCGCGCCGCCAGCGCGAGGGTGCGCCATCGAGCAACCAGGCCTCGCCGACCGCCAGGCCGAGCCAGGCGCCCAGGAGGGCGCCCACGCCGTTGCAGAACACGTCCAGGGCCGAGGTCACGCGCGCGGGGACGAAGCCCTGCAGCAGTTCGACGCCCGAGCTCAGCGCGAGGCACGCCAGCAGCGCGACGGTCCCGGCCGCCACCGCGGAGAGCCGCGCGCGCAGCATCAGCGTGAGCAGCAGGCCCAGCGGCACGTAGCCGGCCACGTTGAGCGCCACGTCGCTCCAGGTGTAGTAGCGCGGCCACTCGCCCAGCCTGGCCCACAGCACCTCGGCGGCGGGCGCGCGCCAACCGTTGAATGGATACAGGCTGGCCACCAGCACCAGCGCCCCGTAAGCTAGGGTGGCGGCTCGGACGAAGATGGAACGTCGTGCGAAGCGGTGCGAGTCGGCCATGGTGCCGGCGGTGCGCGGGCCGGGCATCGCGGAGCCGGCGCGCCGAAGGCGGTGGGATCGGCGCGGTGCACGCGGGTCCGGATGGCCGCCGCTGCAGGGGAGATGGAACCGCGTGGGATTCTATGACATCTACAACGGCGACGCGGACGGACTGTGCGCGCTGCAGCAGCTGCGCCTGGCCGAACCGCGCGAGGCGATGCTGGTCACCGGCGCCAAGCGCGAGATCGCCCTGCTCGGCCGCGTGAGGCCGCAGCCGGGCGACGAGCTCACCGTCCTCGACGTGTCGATGCACGCCAATGCCGCCGCGCTCGCGCCCGCACTGGCATCGGGCGCCCGCATCGAGTGGTTCGACCACCACCACGCGGGCGATCCGCCGGAGCACCCGCGGCTCGGCTGCCACCTCGATTTCTCGCCCGACACCTGCACCTCGCTCATCGTCGACCGTCACCTCGACGGCGCCCACCGGGCCTGGGCCGTGGCGGGCGCCTTCGGCGACAACCTCGCCGCCAGCGCCCGCGCGGCGGCGGCGATGCTGGGGCTCGACGAGGCCCGGCTGGAGGCGCTGCGAAGCCTGGGCGAGTGCCTCAACTACAACGCCTACGGTGCGGGCGTGGAGGAACTGCTGTTCCATCCCGCCGAGCTGCACCGGCGCATGCGTGGCTTCGCCGATCCGCTGGCCTTCGCCGCCTCCGACCCGGCGCCACGACAGCTCGAGCGCGCGCGCTCCGGGGACCTGGCCCGCGCGCTGGCCGTGTCGCCCTTGCTGGACACGCCCACCGCCGCCGCCGTGGTGCTTCCCGACGCGCCGTGGAGCCGGCGGGTCTCGGGGACGCTGGCCAACCGGCTCGCGGTGGAGCACCCGCGCCGGGCCCACGCCGTGTTCACGCCCCAGGCCGGCCGCTACACCGTGAGCCTGCGCGCGCCGCGCGATCACCCGGTGGGCGCCGACCGCCTCGCGCTGGCCTTCGGTGGCGGAGGCGGACGCGCCGCGGCGGCGGGCATCAACGGGCTGCCGGAGCCCGACATCGCGCGGGTGGTGGAGGCGCTGAAGAACGCCTACGCCTGAAGGCACGAGGGGCGCGGCCCTCGCGGCGCCGCGCCCCTCGCAGGCGACCGGGAACGGCGGCTACTTCAGCTTCACCTCGGTCCACAGCCGCGACAGCAGGCGAAGCTGCTTGGCGTTGAGGTCCTTGAGCATCTCGAGCTTCTTCGCCATCTCGGCGTCCGGGAACACGGCCTTGTTGGCCTTGATCTCGGCCTTGATGTGCTTCTGCGCGTCTTCGTTGGGATTGCCCGAGCCGATCAGGTTGGTCAGATCGGCGGAGTTCTTCCCCTCGAGCATGAAGTTGATGAACTGGTGGGCCAGCTCGGGCTTGGGCGCACCCTTCGGGATCACCATGGAGTCCAGCGCCAGCACCGCACCCTCCCTGGGCAGGGCATGGCGGATGTTGAAGGGGCGCTTGGCGGCCACGGCGTCGAGGTTGGCCTGGAAGATGTCGTTGGAGTAGCCGTGCGCCACCCAGATGTTGCCCACGGTGAGCTCCTTGATGTAGCTCTGGGCGTTGAAGGCCGCCCAGTAGGGCTTGGCCTTGCGGATCACGTCGCGCACCTGCTTGAGCTTCTCCTCGTCCATGTCGTTGACCGAGAAGCCGAGGTACTTGGCGGCGGCGGCGAAGGTCTCGCGCTGGTCGTCGAGCACGGTGACCTTGCCCTTGAGCTTCTCGAGGTTCTTCGGGTCGAAGATCAGCGCCCACGTGTCGGTGGGCAGGCCCAGTTCGGCGATCTTCCTGTCGTTGTAGCCGATCATGGTGATGGACATGGCGTAGGGCGCCGAGAACCGGTTGTCCGGGTCGAAGGCCGTGTTCAGGTAGCCCGGCATCACGTTCTTCAGGTTGGGCAGCTTCGACTTGTCCAGGGGCATGAGCGCGTTGCGCTTGATGAGCGCATCCACCGCGTTCATGGTGGGCACCAGCACGTCGTAGCCCTTGGCGCCGGCCTGCAGCTTGGCCAGCAGCTCGTCGTTGGAGCCGTAGTAGGACTGCTTCACCTTGCAGTTGCAGGAGGCCTCGAAGCGCTTGACGGTCTCCTCGGACATGTAGTTGTTCCAGTTGTAGAGGTGCAGCACCTCCTGCTTCTGGGCGGCGGCAGGCAGGCTGGCACAGATCAGCGCGGCGGCGGCCAGGAACTTCTTCATGGCGAATCCCTCCCCTCGGGGTCAGTCAGGACTTCGGACGGCGGGTGCGGCGATCACTCGCCGCGGAACGCTCCCGGCGCGAGCCGGGTGGCGATGACGATCAGCACCAACGTGAGCAGCATCAGCAGGGTTGACACCGCGTTCACCTCGGGCGTCACGGCGATCTTGATCATGCTGTAGATCTGCAGCGGCAGGGTCACCGAGTCCACGCCGGCGGTGAAGAAGGTGATGACGAAATCGTCGATGGACAGGGTGAAGGCCATCAGCGCGCCGGCCACGATGCCGGGCATGATCAGCGGCAGCGTCACCAGGCGGAAGGCCTCCAGCGGCGTGGCCCCGAGGTCGCGCGCCGCCTCGATGAGGCTCTCGTCCATCCCGGACAGGCGCGAGCGCACCACGATGGCCACGAAGCCGATGCAGAAGGCGATGTGCGACAGGATGATGGAGACCATCCCGAGCGTGAGATTGAGCATCACGAAGAAGATCAGCAGGCTCACGCCCATCAGGATCTCGGGGATGGCGATGGGCGTCACCACCAGGATGGGCAGAAGCCGCAGGCGGAAACGGTACATGGCGTAGCCCGCCATGGTCCCCAGGAGCGTGGACACGGCGCTGGACACCACGCCGATCACCAGCGAGTTCCACGCCGCCTCCATCATCTGCTCGTCGCGGAACAGCTCGCCGTACCAGTAGGTCGTGAAGCCCACCCACTCGGCGTTCAGGCGCGAGTCGTTGAAGGAATAGACCACCACGATCACCAGCGGCACGTACAGGAACAGGTACGTGAGGATGCCGGCGGTCCATACGAGCCATGGGCGGCGACGCATGCTCAGAGCCTCTGGTTGCGGGCCACCCAGGCCGCCATGCCCGCGAACAGGATGGCCAGCGCGGTGAGCACCATGGACAGCACGCTGCCGAAGGGCCAGTCGCGCGCGTCGAGGAACTGCTGCTTGATCACGTTGCCGATCAGGATGCCGTCGGTGCCGCCGAGGATGTCGGGAATGGCGAAGATGCCCAGCGCCGGAATGAACACCAGCGCCGCCCCGGCGTACACCCCGGGCAGCGACAGCGGAAAGGTGACGCGCCAGAAGCGCTGCCAGGCCTTGGCGCCCAGGTCCTGGGCGGCATCCAGCAGCGCAGGGTCGTGCTTCTCGAGGTTGGCGTACAGCGGCAGCACCATGAAGGGCAGGTGCACGTACACCAGGCCGATCACCACCGCGATGGGCGAGAACAGCAGCGGGATGGGCTCCAGGCCCACCAGCCCGATGGTGCCGTTGAAGGCCCTGGCGAACGCCGACTGGGGGCCGAGGATGATCATCCAGGCGTACACCCGGATCAGGAAGTTGCTCCAGAAGGGCAGGATCACCAGCAGCACCAGCAGGTCGCGCCACTTCTTCTGGCTGCGGGCGATCATCAGCGCCAGCGGATAGGCGAGCAGCAGGCACAGCGCCGTGGTGATCGAGGCGTACAGGAAGGACTTCAGGAACAGCTGCAGGTAGATGCTGTCCCCGAAGAAGCGCTGGTAGTTCTCGAGCGTGAGACCGGCGAGCTCGTCGGGATCTCCCGTGCCCACCAGCGGCGCCAGGCCGCCCAGCTCGCCCGCGTAGCGGAACGAGGCGAGCACCATGATCAGCGTGGGGATCGCGAAGAAGACCAGCAGATAGAGCAGCGGCGGACCGCTGATCAGGAGCTTCGCGGAGCGCTGCCTCACGGGCGCAGGCCTCCACGGGCCCGGCGGCCGGCCCGCGGCGCGAGGCGGGGGGCGCGGAAGGCGCGGCCGGATGCCGAGGGGGGCTTGTCGTTCACCCGCGGGACCCGTTCAGTCGCGCAGGAAGTGGCCGGCGTCGTCGCGCCAGCCGATCTGGACCGCGTCGCCGGGCTCGAAGAACTTCGAGGACCGGCCCACCGCGTTGTTGGGCAGCATCACCTCGATGCGCCGACCCTGCTCCACCTCGACGATGTAGAGGGTGACGTCGCCGGTGTAGAGGTAGTCGAAGATCTTGCCGTTGAAGCGGTTGACGCACGCGCTGTCGGTGAGCTCGCGGGCGATGGAGACCTTCTCCGGGCGCAGCGCCAGCGTCCCGCGCGCCACGCCCGCGGCACCGTCGTGGTCCAGGGCACGGACCGGGCCGAGCTGGTCGACGTTCAGGCCGAGCATGCCGCCGCCGGCCGTGTCCACGGAGCAGTCGAGCAGGTTGCACTCGCCGATGAAGTCGGCCACGAAGCGGTTCTTCGGCGCGCTGTAGAGCACCTGGGGCTGGTCGAGCTGCTCCACGCGGCCCTTGTTCATCACCGCGATGCGGTGGGAGAGCGCGAGCGCCTCCTCCTGGTCGTGGGTGACGTAGATGAAGGTGATGCCCACCTCCTTCTGCAGCGCGATGAGCTCGAGCTGCATCTTCTCCTTGAGCTTCGCGTCCAGGGCGGCGAGCGGCTCGTCGAGCAGCAGCAGCTTGGGCCGGTTCACCAGGGCGCGGGCCACGGCCACGCGCTGGCGCTGGCCGCCGGAGAGCTCGTTGGGAAAGCGCTTCTCCATGCCCAGCAGCGACACGTCGTCGAGCGCCTCGCGAACCCGCGGTCCAATCTCGCCGGCGGGGCAGCCGTTCATCTTCAGCGGGAAGGCGATGTTCTGTTCCACCGTCATGTGGGGGAACAGGGCATAGCTCTGGAACACCGTGTGGACGTTGCGGTCCTCGGGCGGCACGCCCGCCATGTCCTTGCCGTCGATGACGATCTGGCCGTCGTCGGGCTGGTCGAAGCCGGCGATCATGCGCAGAAGGGTGGTCTTGCCGCAGCCCGAGGGCCCGAGCAGCGTGAAGAACTCGCCGGCCTCGATGGACAGGCTCACGCCGTCCACCGCGACGAAGTCGCGGAAGCGGCGGGTCACGTTGCGGATTTCGAGCAGGGCCACGGGGGGCGGTGTGCGGTGCAAAAAAACGGACCGGATTGTAACAAGAAGGATTCCGGGAAAGTCCAGAAAATCCGCGACAAATCGAGGGGTTCCGTGTTCGGCCGGGGCATCCCGGGCAGGCTTGGCGGGTTACGGGCTATGCTTGCCCGAAACCAGCCCGAACCGATGCCTCCCGTTCGTACCCTCATCGCCGCCCTCGCTGCGCTCGCCGCGGCACCGGCGCCGGCCCAGCAGATCGAGCCGCGCGCCTACAGCAACGTTCCCATGGGCGTGAATTTCCTGTCGGCCGGTTATGGCTGGTCCGAGGGCGCGGTGCTGACCGACCCGAGCGTACCCCTGCGCGACTTCGACGCGCGGGTTCATTCGCTCGCCGCAGGCTACGCCCGGGGCCTCCGGGTCGGCACCCAGTCCGGATTGCTGAGCGTGGTGGTGCCTTGGAGCACGATCGATGCCTCGGCCATCGTCGGGTCGGGCGAGCGCTCGGTCACGCGCACGGGCTTCGCCGATCCCGCGCTGCGGCTGTCGGTGAACCTGCTCGGCGCGCCGGCCCTGGGCTTGCGGGAGTTCGCCGGCTGGCGCCAGGACACCATCCTGGGCGCGAGCCTCACGGTGCAGGCCCCCTGGGGCGAGTACGACCCGCAGCGCCTCGTGAACGTGGGCACCAACCGCTGGCTCGTGAAGCCGGAGATCGGCGTATCGCGGCGCTTCGGTGACTTCACGCTCGACGGCGCCCTGGGCCTCACCGTGTTCGGCGACAACGATCGCTTTTTCCCGGGCAATGCACGCAAGCAGCAGGAGCCCGTGGTGTCGGCCCAGTTCCACGGGATCTGGGAGTTCCGGCCCGCCACCTGGGTGTCGGTGAGCGCCACCTGGTATGGCGGCGGACGCAGCACCGTGGACGGCGTCGAGAAGAGCGACCTGCAGCAGAACTGGCGCTGGGGCGCCACGTTCTCCCTGCCCCTGGATCGCCGCAACTCGCTCCGGTTCTCGGCGAGCACCGGGGTGGTCACCCGCACCGGGACCAACTTCGACACCCTCGGCGTGGCCTGGCAGTACCGCTTCGGCGGCGGGCTGTAGCAGCGAAAAGGGGCCGCCCTGGCGGGACGGCCCCCGTGCTTCGTGGCGGACCGGGCCGGCCCGCCGGTTCACGACCTTACCAGTCGAAGGCCGCCCGCATGGTGAGGGCGCGTTCCTTGTCGTCCGAGTAGGGCACCGCCAGGCCCGTGGGGGCGAAGCGGATGGCGTTGTTGAACAGGGTCTCGGTGTAGTTGAGGTAGATCTTGAAGTTCGGGGTCCAGATCCACTTCAGGCCGAGCGTGACGGCCTGGGCCTTGTTGGTGCCCGTGGGGCGGTTGATGTTGGTGCCCACGTAGGTGCCGCCGATGCCGTTGGCCAGCGTCGCGGCGTTCGCACCCGCCGCCACCAGCGGGAAGTCGGTGGCGTCGAACTCGCTGTAGCGCATGGCCAGTTCCCAGGCGCCGCTGCCGGAGCCGCCGGGCTCGAAGGGGCTGATGGGCGCCATGCGGCCGAACACGCCGTTGCGGTAGGTCTCGGCATAGCGCTCGCCGGTGAGCATCCAGTGCAGGCTCACGTACCAGGCATCGATGTTCTTGTTGAAGTTGCGCGACGGCGCGGCCGAGGTGTCACCCTTGAAGTTGGCCGTGGCGAACTCGCCCTGGAGCTTGAACGGGCCGTAGGCCAGCGCCGTCTCCAGGCCGTAGCGGGTGCGCTCGGTGGAGGGGCTGTTGAAGGCCGTGGGCGTGAAGAAGGTGTAGCCGCGGGGCTCGGTGGCGGAGTTGCCCAGCGCCGAGACGGAAGTGGCGTTGGTGCTCAGCTCGCCGTAGGAGTAGGCGGCGCCGAAGTGGTACACGGCCTTCGCCTGCTGCTGGAGCAGTTCGGCCACGTTGACGGTGCCGCGGGCGATCACGTCGGGGCTGTCGTAGACGGGCGAGACCTCGTTGTTGTTCTTGCCCTGGCCGTTGGAGAGCGCCACGGCGTAGGTGGTGCCCAGGTAGGGCACGCCGTGGACCATGAGGCCGCGCTCCTTGGCGGGGGCGAGGCGGTTCACGAAGGAGCGCTCCTGGAAGTCGATGAAGCGCGAGCTGGTCAGTTCTTCCAGCGAGAAGGGCATCTTGAACTGGCCGGCGCGCACCTGCAGCCTGTCGCTCCAGGCGGCGTTGACCCAGCCCACGTCCAGGGCCACGTTGTTCTGGGCGAAGTCGCCGGTGAGGTCCCAGGTGAGCCACTCGTTCCACTTGCCCTGCAGGGTGAGGTAGGCACGGCGGATGTCGAAGGTGCTGGCGGCGGTCTCGCCGTCGAAGTAGCGGTAGTCGGCGTGCACGCGGCCGCCCAGCGAGAAGGTGTTGCGACGGTCGGGGGTCTCGAAGTTCAGGCCGTTGTTCCAGCGACCGTTGAAGCGCTCCCTGGCCTGTTCGGCCTTCTGCGCTTCCAGGGCCTCCTTCTGCACCTTCTGGCGGCGCTCGGCGCGAGCCGCGGCACGGCCTTCCGGCGTGTTGTCGGTGAGCTCGTTGAACTCCTCCTCAGAGATGATGCCCTTGTCCTTGAGCTTCTCGAGGAGCTCCATGACCTTGTCGCGCTTCGGCGCGGCGCCCTCGTCCTGCGCCAGCGCGGGCGCGGCGGACGCGACGCCGAAGGCGAGCGCGACGGCGGCGGCGAGCGGTGCCAGTCCACTGCGGGGGTCGAGGGGGTGATGCGTGCCCATTCGGGTTCTCCTTGGCAGATGTTCAGGAATGCCTGGCCCGGCAAATGCGCCGGAATCCGTCCGCGTCATCGGCAGCGGCCGGGAGAAATGCGTGCGGCATTCTGACCATCGCTTGTGACGGCTTTGTGACAAAGACCCGTGCGTGTTGCAGGCCATAAAGACCCTTCCGGGAGCGCGCCCGGGCGCGAAAGGCCGGTAGCCCCGCAGGACGCTCAGCCGCGCGCGAGCAGCATGGCGAGCAGGAAGACCACCACCGTGAGCCCGGCCGCCAGCAGCATCAGCAACCGCGACTGGCGGCGCTGCTCCCGGGCGAGCGCCTGAAGTCCGGAGTCCAGCCGGTGCGGCTCTGCCTGGATCAGCGCCCGGTGCGCCAGGCGCGGCAGCTGGGGCAGCAGCACCCCCCACTGGGGCGCCTCCTCGCGCAGGTTGCGCACGAAGCCGCGCCAGCCCATCTGCTCGGACATCCAGCGCTCGAGGAAGGGCTTGGCCGTCTTCCACAGGTCCAGGTCGGGGTCGAGCTCGCGCCCGAGACCCTCGATGTTGAGAAGGGTCTTCTGCAGCAGCACGAGCTGGGGCTGGACCTCGAGCTCGAAGCGGCGGGCGGTCTGGAACAGCCGCAGCAGCACCCGGCCGAAGGAGATCTCCTTGAGGGGCTTGTCGAAGATGGGCTCGCAGACGGCCCGGATGGCCGACTCGAACTCATCCACCCGCGTGCCCGGAGGCACCCAGCCGGCCTCCACGTGGGCCATGGCCACGCGGCGGTAATCGCGCCGGAAGAAGGCCAGGAAGTTCTGGGCGAGGTAGTTCTTGTCGACGTCGTTCAGCGTGCCCATGATCCCGAAGTCGAGCGCGATGTAGCGCCCGTCCGGGCCCACGAAGATGTTCCCGGGATGCATGTCGGCGTGGAAGAAGCCGTCCTGGAACACCTGGGTGAAGAAGATCTCCACGCCCATGCGCGAAAGCCTCGGGATGTCGATGCCCTGCTCCCTGAGCGCGGCCACCTGCGAGATGGGCGTGCCCTCCATGCGCTCCATCACCATCACCTCGGGCAGGCACCAGTCCCAGTACACCTCGGGCACGCGCAGCAGTGGCGAGTCGCGGAAGTTGCGTCGCAACTGGCTCGCGTTGGCGGCCTCGCGCTGCAGGTCGAGCTCGTCGCGCAGGTGGTTGCGGAACTCGGCGATCACCTCGCGGGGCCGCAGCCGCTTGCCGTCCTTCCATACCGCCTCAACCAGTCCGGCGGCCGTGTCGAGCAGCGCGAGGTCGCGGGCGATCACCGGCGCGAGGCCGGGGCGCAGGATCTTCACGGCCGCCTCGCGGCCGTCGGGCAGCGCGGCGAAGTGCACCTGGGCCACCGAGGCGCTCGCCACCGGCTCGCGATCGAAGCGCGCGAACACCTCGGACACGGGCCTGCCGTAGGCGCGCTCCAGGGTGGCGATGGCCTGCTCGGCCGGGAAGGGCGGCACGCGGTCCTGCAGCCGGGCGAGTTCGTCGGCCAGGTCGGTGGGCAGCAGGTCGCGGCGGGTGGAGAGCACCTGGCCGAACTTCACGAAGATCGGGC
>CAZXJW010000066.1:0-13261 GCA_964641005.1 uncultured Rhodocyclaceae bacterium | reverse complement strand
CACCATGTGGCTCACGCTGTTCACCTTCGTGGGCTATGCCGTGATCTACACGGTGCTGCTCAAGCCCGCCACGCCCCAGAACATCGTGATCGGCGGCGCATCGGGTGCCATGCCCCCGGTACTGGGCTGGGCCGCGGTCACCGGGACGGTGCCGGCGGACGCCCTGATCCTGTTCCTGATCATCTTCGCCTGGACCCCGCCGCACTTCTGGGCGCTGGCCCTGTATCGCCGCAAGGAGTACGCGCGGGCCGGCCTGCCCATGCTGCCGGTGACGCACGGCGAGGTGTTCACCCGCCTGCATGTGCTGCTCTACACCGTGATCCTGGTGGCGGTCACGCTGATGCCTTTCGCCACCCGCATGAGCGGCTGGATCTACCTCGTCTCGGCCCTGGCGCTGGGCGGGCTGTTCCTGCACTACGCGTGGCGGCTGTGGCGCGAGTACAGCGACGCGCTGGCGCAGAAGACCTTCCGTTACTCCATCGTGTACCTGACGGCGCTGTTCGCGGCGCTGCTCGTGGACCACTACGTCCGCTGGTGACCCTGCTGCGCCTCGTGGCGCTCGCGCTGCTGCTGGCCCTGGCCGGCTGCGGCAAGCCGGGGGCGCCGTCTTTCCAGTCCACCGACATCACCGGGGCCGAGTTCGGGCGCAGCCTGGAGCTGGCCGGCCATGACGGCCGGGCGCGCACCCTGGCAGACTTCCGCGGCAAGGTGCTGGTGGTGTTCTTCGGATTCACCCACTGCCCCGACGTCTGCCCGACGGCGCTGGCGCGCTTCGCGCAGGTGGTGAAGGCGCTCGGCGACGACGGGAAGCGGGTGCAGGTGGTGATGGTGACGGTGGACCCGGAACGCGATACGGCCGAGCGGCTCGGCGCCTACGTGACCGCCTTCCACCCCTCCTTCCTCGGCCTGACCGGTGACGCCGCGGCCATCGCCCGCACCGCCAGGGAGTTCCGGGTCATCGTCCAGAAGCAGCCGGGCGCCACGCCGGAGACCTACACCGTGGACCATTCCTCCGGCAGCTTCGTGTTCGACCCCGAGGGCCGGCTGCGGCTGTTCGTGAGCGCCCAGCAGGAGGGTGCAGGGCTCGAGAAGGACATCCGGCAGCTGCTGGACGGACGCTAGAAGCGACGACGCCCCGGGGTGACCGGGGCGTCGTCAAGGGCCTGTGCGGTGGCCGATCAGTTCATCGCCGCGCGCATCTTCTTCATTGCCTTGGCCTCGATCTGCCGGATGCGCTCGGCCGAGACGCCGAACTCGTCGGCGAGCTCGTGCAGCGTCGCGGTGTCGCCATCCTCGCGCAGCCACCGCGCCTCGATGATGCGGCGGCTGCGGGCATCCAGGCCCTGGAGGGCGCGGGCGAGGCCCTCGCTGCGGCGCGACTCCTGCTCGGCCTGCTCGAGGAGCCGGCCCGGTTCGTCATCGGCGTTGGTGAGGTAGGCGATGGGGCTGAAGCTCTCGTCCTCGTCGTCGCCGGAGGACTCGAGCGCCACGTCCTGGCCGCCGAGGCGGGTTTCCATTTCCACCACTTCCTCGGGCTTGACCCGCAGTTCGCTGGCCATGGCATCCACTTCCGCCGGCGTGAGCGTGTTCAGGCCCTGTTTCATGCTGCGCAGGTTGAAGAACAGCTTGCGCTGCGCCTTGGTGGTGGCGATCTTGACGATGCGCCAGTTGCGCAGGATGTGCTCGTGGATCTCCGCACGGATCCAGTGGATCGCGAACGACACGAGGCGCACGCCGCGCTCGGGGTCGAAGCGCTTCACCGCCTTCATCAGTCCGATGTTGCCTTCCTGGATCAGGTCGGCCTGGGGCAGGCCGTAGCCGAGGTAGCCGCGGGCGATGGCCACCACCAGCCGCAGGTGGGACATGACCAGACGGCGGGCGGCCTCGAGGTCGTTGGCATCGCGGAACTGGCGCGCGAGACGCGTCTCCTCCTCCTGGGTGAGGAGCGGGACGCGATTGACGGCCGAGATGTAGCTGTCCAGGCTCGCGGCACTGGCGACGGCGGTCATGGGAAGCAGGGCTGCAGTCATTGCGGGTGTTCCTCCGTTGGAGCAACTCTAGCACTCACGACATCTGAGTGCCAACAACCCCGTTTGGTTTCACCCCGCCAGGCATAAATCCTATTCGCGTGGGTCGAGACGACGTAAGTGTTCGCTCACTGATAGCCACGCGCCGAGCCATCCCAGTGCACCTCCCGCGGCCAGGGCGAGCAGCAGGGTGGCAGGCCCGGGCAGTCCCGATCCGAGGGCCGCCGACAGGCCCAGGTCGGTGCCGGGCAGGCTGCGCCGCAGCAGCTCGCCGCCACCGGCCACCACCGCGAAGGCCACCAGGCCGCTGGCCGCGCCCTGGAGCACGCCGAAGTACAGGAACGGCCGCCGGACGAATCCGTCCGTGGCACCGATCAGCTTCACCACCTCGATCTCGTCGCGCCGCGTCAGCACCTGCAGGCGGATGGTGTTGAAGCTCACCGCCACCAGCGCGACGCCGAGCAGGGCACCCAGGAACAGCGCCACCCGGCGCACCGCGGTCACCGCGGCCTCGAGCTGCCGGGCCCAGTCGGCGTCGAGCTGCACCTGATCCACGCCGGGCCAGCCGGCCGCCTCGGCGCGCAGGGCCTGCAGGCCCGCGGCATCCGCGGCCCTGCCCGTGACGATCCAGGCATCGGGCAGGGGGTTGCGGCCCAGGTCGTCGATGAGTTCCGCGAGCCCGGCGTCCCGTCGCAGCGACTCCAGCGCCTGGTCGCGACCCACCAGCCGCACCTCGGTGGCCGCGGGGTGCCGCCGCAACCGCTCGCCCAGTGCCTGGACGTCGCCCGCCGCGGCTCCGGGGACCGCGAACACGGTGAGCTGGGGGTCCGCCCCGAGCCCGCGGGTAAGCCCCCCGAGGGCCTGGGTCGCGAGGTGCAGGCCCAGCGGCAGCGCGCCGGCGATGCCGATCACCAGCACCGTGAGCAGCAGCCCCACGGCCTGGCCCGACAGCCGCCTAAGCGCCTCGCCCAGCGCCTGGAAGTGCTCGCGCAGCCAGGTCCTCACGCGGGCGCCTCCGTCTCCAGCACGCCGCCGCGCAGGGCCACCCGGCGAGGGCGCAGCGGTGCGAAGGCGGCCACGTCGTGGGTGGCGATCACCAGGGTGGAACCCACGCCGTGGAAGGCGCCGAGCAGCTCGACGATGTCGCGGGCGTAGGCGGCGTCCAGGTTGGCGGTGGGTTCGTCGGCGAGCACGATGGCCGGCCGGTGGACGATCGCCCGTGCAATGCAGGCGCGCTGCTGCTCGCCGCCCGACAGAGCCGCCGGCAGCGCCCGCTCGCGTTCCAGCAGCCCCACCTTGTCGAGCGCGGCTCGCACCCGACGGGCGGCCTCGCGCGGCTCGAAGCCCGCGATGCGCAGCGGCAGCGCCACGTTCTCGAACAGCGAGCGGTCGCCGAGCAGCTTGTGGTCCTGGAACACCAGGCCGAAGTTGCGCCGCAGCCAGGGGATGGCGCGAGGCCGCAGCGCGGCGAGGTTCTGGCCGCTCACCACCACGCTGCCCGCGCTGGGGCGCTCGATGGCCGCCATCATCCTGAGCAGCGTGGACTTGCCGGCGCCCGAGGGCCCGCTTACCACGATCACCTCGCCACGGGCCACGTCGAGCGACACGCCGCGCAGGGCTTCCACGCCGCCGGGATAGCGCCGGGCGACCCGCGACAGCGAGATCAGCGGGCCGTCAGAGGCCATGCGGCCGCCTGCCCATGGAAGCTCGTGCCCGGCCGGCGCGGGCGTTCAATCGAACAACGCATCCACGAAGGCCGCCGCCTCGAAGGGCCGAAGGTCCTCGATGCCCTCGCCCACGCCGATGAATCGCACCGGCACGGGTCGCTCGCGGGCGATGGCGGCGATCACGCCACCCTTGGCGGTGCCGTCGAGCTTGGTGAGCACGAGGCCCGTGAGGCCGAGCGCGTCGTCGAAGGCCTTGACCTGCGCCAGGGCGTTCTGGCCCGTGTTGGCGTCAAGCACCAGGAGCACTTCGTGGGGCGCGCCGGGCAGGGCCTTCGCGGCCACGCGCTTGACCTTCTTGAGCTCCTCCATGAGGTGCAGCTGGGTGGGCAGCCGTCCGGCCGTGTCGGCCAGCACCACGTCGATGCCCTTCGCGGCGCCGGACTGGATGGCGTCGAACACCACCGCGCCCGGATCGCCCGACTCCTGGGCGATGACGGTGACGCCGTTGCGCCTGCCCCATTCGTCGAGCTGTTCGCGGGCCGCGGCGCGGAAGGTGTCGCCCGCGGCCAGTAGCACCGAGCGGCCTTCGCCACGGAACAGCCGCGCGAGCTTGCCGATCGAGGTGGTCTTGCCCGCCCCGTTCACGCCGGCGAGCAGGATCACGAACGGCCTGTGGGTGGAAACGTCCAGGGGCTTCTCGAGCGGGACGAGCAGTTCCAGCAGGGCCGCCTTGAGGGCCTGGCGCACGCCCTCGGCGTCCGTGGAGCCGGCCTTGCGCACGCGCAGCCGGGTCTGCTCGATGAGGTGGGTGGTGGCGGAGACGCCGGCGTCGCAGGTGAGCAGCAGCTCCTCGAGGGACTCGTAGAGCGACTCGTCCACCGGACCGCGGCCGGAGAACAGTTGCGCCAGGCCGCCGCCGAGGCGGGCTCGCGTGGCCGACAGCCCGTCGCGCAGCCGCTCGCGCCACGTGCGCGTGTCGCGCGCGCCGTCCCCGGCATCGCCCTTAAGGAAACCAAACATGGTGATAGAGTGTCTGAGCCGCCGCTGGCGAGCGGTGGCCCCGTGATGAGGTCCCCGCTCGTCGCGACCGGATTCCGCCGTCGCGCGGAAAACGCCCGCGCCGCGCTGTCGGCGATTCTATTCCAGTGCCCGGATGCTCCCCAACATGAAACCGCATTCCCTCCTGCTCGCGGCTGCCTGCCTCGCGGTGCCGCCCGCTTTCGCCGGCCAGGGCGACCTGCACGAACGCACCCTCGGCAACGGCCTGCGCGTGATCGTCATGGAGGACCACCGCGCGCCCACCGTCGCCTCCATGGTCTGGTACCGCGCCGGCAGCATGGACGAGAGCGCCGGCACCACCGGTGTGGCCCACGTGCTCGAGCACATGATGTTCAAGGGCACCCGGTCCAACCCCGGCGACACCTTCTCGCGCACCATCGCCGCAGCCGGCGGGCGCGACAATGCCTTCACGAGCAAGGACTACACGGCCTACTTCCAGCAGCTGCACAAGTCCAGGCTGCCCAAGGCCCTGGAGCTCGAGGCCGACCGCATGCACGAACTGGTGCTCTCGGACGAGGAGTTCGCCAAGGAGATCCGCGTGGTCATGGAGGAGCGCCGGCTGCGCACCGACGACCAGCCGCGCGCGCTGCTCTACGAGCAGATGATGTCGGTGGCCTACACCGGCTCGCCCTACAGGTGGCCCATCGTTGGCTGGATGAACGACCTCGAGAACATGACGGCCGAGGACGCGCGCGAGTGGTACCGGCGCTGGTACACGCCCAACAACGCGGCGCTGGTGGTGGTGGGCGACGTGGTGCCGGAGGAGGTGTTCGCCCTCGCGGAGCGTCACTTCGGTCCGATCCCGCCGCGCGCGCTGCCGGCCCGCAAGCCGCAGCTCGAGCCGCCGCAGCGCGGCACCAAGCGCGTCAAGGTCAAGGGGCCGGGCGAGCTGCCCTACCTGCTGATGGGCTGGCACGCGCCCGTCATCCGGGACGTGGCGGCCGACTGGGAGCCCTACGCGCTGCAGGTTCTGGTGGGCGTGCTCGACGGCAGCGACGCGGCGCGGCTGGACTCGCGGCTGGTGAAGCAGGAGCGCCTCGCGGTGAGCGCCGGCGCGAGCTTCGATGCCATCAACCGCGGCCCCGGCATGTTCTTCATGGACGCGGTGCCCGCGCCCGGGCGCGACGTGGACGAACTCGAGCAGGCCCTGCGCGCCGAGATCCGCAAGGTGGTGGAGCAGGGCGGGCAGGACGACGAGCTGCAGCGCGTCAAGGCCCAGGTGATCGCGAGCCAGGTCTTCCAGCGCGACTCCATGTTCTACCAGGCCATGCAGATCGGCATGCTGCACACCGTGGGGCTGCCCTTCGACGCGGGCGACATGCTCGCGCGAAAGCTGCGCGAGGTCACGGCCGAGCAGGTGCGCGAGGTGGCGCGCCGCTACCTCGTGGACGACAGCCTGACCGTGGCCGTCCTCGAACCACAGGGCGCGGCGCGCAAGGCCGCGGGCAACTGATGCACACGCCAACCGGATCCGCCATGAACCGTCGCTTCCTCCTGCTCCTCGCGGGCGCCATCGCCTGCCTGCTGCCGCTGCGCGCCGCGTGGGCGCTGCTGCCCATCCAGCACTGGACCCTGGACAACGGTGCGCGCGTGTACTTCGTCGAGAACCGCGCCCTGCCCATGGTCGACGTGAGCGTCGACTTTCCCGCCGGCTACGCGCGCGACACGCGCGCCACCTCGGGAACGGCCAACCTCGCCATCGGCCTGATGCGCATGGGCGCCGGAGGGCAGTCCGAGAACGAGATCTCGGCGCGCCTGGCCGACGTGGGTGCGCAGATGAGCACCCGTTTCGATCCCGACCGCGGCGGCTACCAGCTTCGCACGCTGTCCAGCGCCTCGGAACGCGAGCAGGCCGTGGCCGTGCTGGCGCGCGTGCTGCTCGAACCGGTGTTCCCCGAGCCGGCGCTCACGCGCGAGAAGGAGCGGCTCGTGGCAGGCCTGCGCGAGTCCGACACGAAGCCCGAGACCACGGCCGAGCGCGCCTTTGCCGCGGCGCTGTTCCGCGACCACCCCTACGGCCTGCGCGCCGCCGGCGAGGTGGACTCGGTCCAGCGCGTCACGCGCGATGACCTGGTGGCCTTCCACCAGCGCTGGTTCCGCTCCGACTGGGCGGTGGTGGCGATCATGGGCGACCTCTCGCGCGCCGATGCCGACGCGCTGGCGCGCCGCCTCACCGCCACCCTCCCGCGCGCCGAGGGTGCCGCGCCGGTGCTGCCTGCGGTCGCGCCCCTGCCCGCGGCCGTCGAGAAGCGCATCGCCCACCCGGCCTCCCAGAGCCACATCCTGCTGGGCCAGCCGGGCATGCGCCGCGACGACCCGGATTACTTCCCGCTGTTCGTGGGCAACTACGTGCTGGGCGGCGGCGGTTTCGCCTCGCGCCTGGTGGACGAGGTCCGGCAGAAGCGCGGCCTGGCCTACAGCTCCTACAGCTTCTTCGCGCCATACGCGCAGCAGGGCGCCTTCCAGTTGGGCCTGCAGACGCGCAAGGACCAGGCCGAGCAGGCGCTGGCCGTGGTGCGCGAGACGCTCGCGCGCTACGTGCAGGACGGCCCGTCGGACAGGGAACTGGAGGCCGCGCGCAGCAACCTCGTGGGCGGCTTCCCGCTGCGCATCGACAGCAACAAGAAGATCCACGACTACCTGGGCACCATCGGCTTCTACAACCTGCCGCTGGACTACCTCGACCGCTTCGTGCCGGCCATCGAGGCGGTGACTGCCGAGCAGGTGCGCGATGCCTTCCGCCGGCGCCTCGACCCCGCGCGCATGGTCACGGTGGTGGTCGGGCCCGAGCCGCCGAAGCCGTGAACCGCACGCCCGGCGCCCGTGGCGGCGCCGGAGTCAACCGGGTGCGAATCGTCGGCGGCACGCACCGCAGCCGCCTGATCGCCTTCCCGGCGGTGGAGGGCCTTCGGCCGACGCCCGACCGGGTGCGGGAGACGCTCTTCAACTGGCTGGGCCAGGACCTCACCGGCCGGGACTGCCTCGATGCCTTCGCCGGCAGCGGCGCGCTGGGCTTCGAGGCCGCCTCGCGCGGCGCGCGATCCGTGTTGATGATCGAGCGCGACGGCGCGTGCCGGCGCGCGCTCGATGACAATGCCCGCACGCTCGGCCTGGGCGCCGTCTCGGTGGCCGCGGGCGATGCGCTAGAATTCTTGCGCCTCGACCCGCGGCGCTTTCACGTGGTGTTCCTCGATCCGCCCTTCGCGGACACGGACTACCCGGCGCTGATGGCCCTGGCTGCCGCACGGGTCGAAGACGGGGGGTTCCTGTACGTCGAGGCCCCGCGGCCGCTTCCTGCGCCGGAGGGCTGGACGATCCATCGCCACCTCGCCGCCGGACAGGTCCACGCCCACCTCCTGCGACGCCAGACGCCATGAAGAAAGCGGTTTACCCCGGCACCTTCGACCCTCTCACCCGCGGTCACGAGGACCTCGTGCGGCGGGCGGCCGAGCTGTTCGACCACGTGGTGGTGGCGGTGGCCGCGAGCCGCGTGAAGAGCCCCTTCTTCACGCTGGAGGAGCGCGTGGAGATGGCGCGCGAGGTGCTGTCCCAGTATCCCAACGTGGAGGTGCGCGGCTTCTCGGGGCTGCTGATGGCGTTCCTCAAGGAAGTCGATGCCCGCATCATCCTGCGAGGCCTGCGCGCCGTGTCGGATTTCGAGTACGAGTTCCAGATGGCCGGCATGAACCGCATCCTCTACCCGGACGTGGAGACGCTGTTCCTCACGCCGGGCGAGCAGTACCAGTTCATCTCCGCCACCATGGTGCGCGAGATCGCCACCCTGGGCGGGGACGTGGCGCCATTCGTGAACCCGAAGCTGCTCGAGCGGCTGCGCGCCAAGAAGGCGCCGGGTCTCTGAGGAACGTGCCTTGGCCCTGCTGATCACGAGCGAGTGCATCAACTGCGACGTGTGCGAGCCCGAGTGCCCCAACGGCGCCATCTCCATGGGCGAGGAGATCTACGTGATCGAGCCGCGCAAGTGCACCGAGTGCGTGGGACATTTCGCGCAGCCGCAGTGCGTGGAGGTCTGCCCGGTGGACTGCATCCTGGTGGATCCCGACAACACCGAGTCGCCCGCGCAGCTCGAGCTCAAGTACCGCGGCCTGATGGCGGCGCGCGAGACGGCCTGACCCGGCCGTGCGAGCGCGCCTGACTCAGCCCCGCTGGCAGCCCGGGCAGAAGTAGCTCGCGCGCTGCCCCTGCACCAGGCGGCGCACGGCCGCGCCGCAACGGGGGCAGGGCTTTCCCTCCCGTTCGTACACCGCGTAGCCCATCTGCGCCCGGCCCGCCTCGCCCGCGCCGTTGACGTAGTCGCGCAGGCTGCTGCCGCCCGCGGCGATGGCCCCGGCAAGCGTCTGCTTCACGGCCGCGGCCAGCCGTTCGCAGCGCGCCGCCGACAGCCGGCGGGCCGGCGTGGCGGGATGGATGGCGGCGCGGTGCAGCGCCTCCGAGGCGTAGATGTTGCCGACGCCCGTGACCAGGTGCCCGTTGAGCAGCAGTTGCTTGATGGCCACGCGGCGACCCTGCGTGACCGAGTGAAGGTAGGCGCCATCGAAGGCGTCGTCCAGGGGCTCGGGCGCGGCGGCGGCCAGCAGCGCGTGGCGGTTGGGATCGTCCGCGCTGAAGTGCAGGCTGCCGAAGCGGCGCGGATCGTGGTAGCGCACCACCGTGCCGTCGTCGAGTTCGAGGTCGAAGTGATCGTGCAGCCGAGGCGCGAGTCCGGCGGGCACCATCTGGAGGCTGCCCGACATGCCCAGGTGCACGATCATCCAGCCGCGCTCGGTGCCGATCAGCAGGTACTTGGCGCGGCGCTGCACGGCGATGATGCGTGCCCCGGCGAGTCTCGCTTCCAGTCCCTTCTCCACCGGCCAGCGCAGGCGCCGCTCGCGCACCACGAGCCGGCGCAGCACGCGCCCCTCCAGGTGTGGCGCCAGCGAGCGCCGCGTGGTCTCGACCTCCGGCAGTTCGGGCATGCCCGCCGCGCGCCGTCAGCGCGGCTCGGGCGCCGGGCCGCCCAGCAGGCGCGCGCGCAGGTCCGCGGCGAAGCGGTACTCGAGCTTCTCGTCGGTGCGCACGAGCATGAAGCCGCCGGACTCCTCGCGTGCCAGCAGCTCGATGCGCCGGCCGTCCTCGAGCACGATGGCGATGCGCTCGCCGCGCGGCTGGGGCGGGGCCGTCACGGTGGCCAGGCTGGAGGCGTAGCGCCAGCGCTCGGCCCAGCGCAGGTAGTCGTCCTGGGACAGGGTGGCGGCCTCGACGGAGGGCGCATCCATCTGCCACTTGCCCTCGCGCTTGCCGATGTGCCGTCCCGGGAGCTCGAAGGCCGCCGGCACCTCGTCCTCGCCCAGCAGCAGCTTGCTCGCCAGCGTCTCCCCGGGCGGGGGCAGGGAATAGCCGTGGATCGGCTGGACCAGGAACACGTTCTCCCCGGCCAGCAGGTACTGCTCGTTGGTGATGGTGTTCACGGCGCCGAAGGCGAAGGCCTGGCCGTCGGCCACCAGCCGCGCCACCGGCGCCTGCAGGTCGAAGCGCTCCAGGTCCCGGGCGGGCAGGCGCGTCTTCGACCGCGCCGACAGCAGCCCCAGCAGGCGCTCCACGCGAAGCTCGTCGGTGCGAGCGGCCACGGGGGCGGTCTGCCGCCAGCCCCGGGCCGTGCGCTCCAGCACCACGGGCGGCGCCGCGCCGATCTCCACCCGCAGCGACTTCACGTCCGCTGCCTTCAGGGTGGACACGGGGAAGTCCGGTTCCACGGGCTGCGCGGACGGGCGCAGCCACAGCCACGCGCCGGCGGCGGCCACGAGCACGGCCAGGCCCAGGTTGGTGGCGAGCGCGCGCTTCACGCGGTGAGGGTCGCGGCGTTCACGCGCGGCGCCGGCGCCACCAGATCATGCCGCCGGTGAACAGGAAGGCGAGCGGCACGGCCACCAGCGAGGCCAGGGCGATGAAGGTGAGCCAGGCGCGCGAGGGCTTCACGTCGCCGTCCACGCGCGAGCGCGGCTGCAGCGTGATGAGGTTGTCGTCGCCCGCCAGCCAGTTGACCACGTTCACGCCCAAGTCGAGGTTGCCCAGCAGGCCCGCGTAGGTGTTGGCGAGGAAGTGGCCGCTGCCGGCCACCACCACGCGCTGCGGCTTGCCGTTCACGTCACGCTCCAGGGCTGCCATGACGACGACCGGTCCGGGTGTGTCGCGGTTGCGGTCGAAGCCCACGGTGTCGTCGAGCGCGCCGGTCTCCACCCAGCCGGCCTGCGCCACTTCCACCAGCGGGGAGAATCGCCACGTGGTGTTGGTCTCGTCGAAGGCGATGCGGCGGGCGAGCGGGAAGGCGGTGTTGAACTGGAAGCCGCGGGTGAGCGGATGGCGCGGGTAGGACGAGGCGATGGACAGCGTGGCCGAGGCCTTGAGTTCGTTGGCGGCCGGGTCCACCACCACGCCGGGCGACAGGCGCACGCCGAGGAAGTCCGCCAGTGGCTGCAGGCCGCGCAGCGGCTCCTGGTCGATCAGCCAGAACAGGTTGCCGCCGCCGTCCACCCACTTGCGGATGCGCGCCACCTCCA
Organism: uncultured Rhodocyclaceae bacterium; assembly: GCA_964641005.1. Lineage (GTDB taxonomy): Bacteria > Pseudomonadota > Gammaproteobacteria > Burkholderiales. The sequence goes on along the minus strand of CAZXJW010000066.1, from coordinate 1,954 downwards.
CCGGCAGCAGGTCCACCTGCGGGCTGGCGATCACGAGCATCGCGGCGTTGGCCGGCACGTCGGGCACGCTGGCGAGCGACAAGGGCAGGGCGCGCAGGCCCTTCTGCCCGAGCCGCTTGCCGAACTCGCCGAGGTCGTGGTTGGCGATGCCGTCGGGCTTGCGCTCGCCGTGGCCGTCGAGGAACAGCACCTGGCGCTCCCTGGCGCGCGCCAGGCGCGTGAGCAGGCTGGTGAGCGCCTGCTCGTCGAGTGCGGTGAGGTGTTCGCTGCGCCCCTGGTACTCCACCACCATCTCGCCGTTGATGCGGATGTTGGCGGCGGTGACCGCCTTGGGCTGCTCGCGCGGGTCGATGAACTCCAGGGCGATGTCCGGCTTGACCCGCCGGTAGCGGGCCATGAAGTCGGAGATGCGCTTGCGGATGTCGCCCAGGGTGGGGTCCTGCATGGAGGCATAGGCGGTGATCTTCACCGGGCCCTCCATGGCGCGCAGCAGCTGCACGCTGCCTTCGCTCAGCGTGTTGCGCGCGTTCTGGGTGACGTCCCACTCCCTGGGGTTGCGCCCGGCGAGCACGGCGATCAGCACGGCCGCGGCCACCAGCAGCACGGCGAACACGCCGTTCTGGGCCATGGCCTGCAGGCGGTGGCGGCGGCTTGCGATCACGAATAGAGCCGGTCGCGGTCGAGCCGGCGGATGGCCAGCGCGAGGAACAGGGCGGTGGCGAGCAGGAACCAGAGCAGGTCGCCGGTGTTCACCAGCCCGGTGGCGAAGGACTGGTAGTGGGTGAGCATGGAGACCCAGCGTGTCCAGCTCGACGGATCGGAGGCGCCCAGGCCCACGACCCAGAACACGATCAGCGCCGCCAGGGCGGCCACCGCCGCCACCACCGGCTGGGCGGTGAGCGCGGAGAAGTACAGCCCCACCGCGGCGCACAGCGCCGCCACCAGCAGCGTGCCCAGCGCATTGGCGGCGATCAGCCCGTAGTCGAGCGGCGTGAAGGCGGTGAGCGACAGGGTCATGAGCGTGAACAGCGCCACCGCCAGCGCGAGCAGGCCGAACAGGCCGAGGAACTTGCCAAGCACGATGTGGCTGGCGGTCACCGGCGAGGACACCAGCAGCGCGAGTGTCTGGTTGCGCCGCTCCTCGGCGATCAGGCGCATGGACATGAGCGGCGTGGCGAGCAGCAGCAGGAAGGCCGCGGTCCCGAACACCGGCGAGGCCGCCACCTCGGTCAGGCCGGGAGGATCGGGATACTGGGCCAGCATGGCGGCCTTCTCGAGGTAGCCGTCCAGTCCCACCAGGAACACGTAGCCGCAGATCACCTGCAGCATGGCGAGGAGCATCCAGGCGAGCGGCGTGTGGAACATCGCCGAAAGCTCCTTGCGGGCGATCACGCCGATCATGGCCGTGCCTCCGCCGCGGGCGCCTCGCCCTCGTCGCGCTGGGTGAGCTGCACGAACACCTCCTCGAGGCTGGTCTCCTCGGGCACCAGGGCCGCCAGCCCCCAGTCCTCGGAGACCGAGCGGCGCACCAGCGCCTCGGCCGGCGAGGCCTCCGGGTCGTGGAAGACCCGGAAGCGGCCATCGGCGAGCCGGTGCACGCCGCGCACGCCGGGCAGCGCGTGCAGCACCGCCTCGTCCGGTGCGCGCCGGAGCATCACGGTGAAGGCCTGCCCGCCGCGGTAGCTGCGCAGCGCGGCGATGGTGTCGGCGTACACCGCACGGCCCTCGTGAAGGATCTGGACCCGGTCGCAGACGGTCTCCACCTCGGGAAGGATGTGGGTGGAGAGGATCACCGAGTGGCTGCCGGCCAGCTCGCGCACCAGGGCGCGGATGTCGCGGATCTGGTTGGGGTCCAGCCCGACCGTGGGCTCGTCGAGCACCACCAGGTCGGGTTCGTGCACGATGGCCTGCGCGATGCCCACGCGCTGCTGGTAGCCCTTGGAGAGCGTGCCGA